>NZ_JBHYVB010000426.1:0-3360 GCF_042750115.1 Streptomyces sp. NPDC059455 | reverse complement strand
GCCCTTCGGCTACGAGCGCGCCACCGACCCCCAGGCCGCCGCCACGCTCGTGGCCGACTCCACCGAGGCGGTGTACCTGGCCGGGGGCACCAATCTGGTGGACCTGATGAAGCTCGGGGTGACCGAGCCCGCCCTGCTCGTCGACATCACCGGGCTCCCGTACGACACCCTCGAGCACCGCCCGGACGGCGGTGTGCTCATCGGCGCGCTGGTCCCGGGCAGCCGCCTCGCCGGAGACCCGGGCATCCGCGAGCGGTTCCCGGCGCTGGCCGAAGCGCTGCTGTCCGGCGCCTCCGGGCAGCTGAGGACCGTGGCCACCACCGGTGGCAATCTGCTCCAGCGCACCCGCTGTGTGTACTTCCAGGACGTCACCAAGCCCTGCAACAAGCGGCGGCCGGAGACCGGCTGTTCGGCCGTCCAGGGCCTCCACCGCGACCTGGCCGTGCTCGGCACCTCCGACTTCTGCGTGGCCAACCACCCCTCGGACATGGCGGTGGCGATGGCCGCGCTCGACGCGGTCGTCCATCTGCGGCGGGTGAACGGCAGCCCCCGTACGCTGTCGCTGAACGACTTCTATCTGCTGCCCGGTGACACCCCGCACCGCGAGACGGTGCTGCAGCCCGGCGATCTGATCACCGGTGTCGAGCTGCCACCGCCCCCCGAGGGCGCCGCCATGTCCTACCGCAAGGTCCGCGACCGCTGGTCCTACGCCTTCGCGCTGGTGTCGGTGGCCGCCGTCGTGGCCACCGAGGCCGACGGCACACTGCGGGAGATCCGGCTGGGGCTCGGCGGCGTGGGCACCCGCCCCTGGCGTGCCCGCGAGACCGAGCGGCTGCTGACCGGGCGGCAGCCGACCGAGGAGCGCCTGCGGGAGGCGGCCCGGGCCGAGTTCGCCTCGGCGCGCCCGCTGCCGCGGAACGCGTTCAAGATCGACCTCGCCGTGGACGTCATCACCGCGGCCGTGCGCGACCTCGTGGGAGGGCAGCGGCGATGACCACGCTCCAGCGGACCGTGGGCGCGGAGGTGATCCGTGTCGAAGGGCGCGAGAAGGTCACCGGTGCCGCGCTCTACGCGTACGAGTACCCGGTGCCGGACGCCCTGTACGCGTGGCCGGTGCAGTCCACCATTCCGCGTGGCACGGTGCGCGCCGTCGACACCGCCGCGGCGCTGTCCCTGCCGGGCGTGGTCGCCGTGCTCGACAGCCGCGACGTGGTCCGGCTGCGCCCGACCGACACCCCCGAACTCGCCGTTCTGCAGTCCCCCGAGGTGGCCTACCGCGGGCAGATCGTGGCGGCCGTGGTGGCGGACACCTTCGAGACGGCCCGTCAGGCGGCGGCCGCCGTGCGGGTCGAGTACGACGTGGACGACCACGACGCCGAGCTGATGGACGGCGATCCGCGCATCTTCGTCCCCGAGACGGTCAACGGCGGCTACCCGGGACACACGGAGACCGGCGATGTGGAGGCCGCCCTCGCCGCGGCGCCGGTCGTCCTCGACGCCACGTACACCACGCCCCCCGAGCACACGGCCACGATGGAACCGCATGCCACCATCGCCGTCTGGGACGGGGACACGCTCACCCTCTACAACGGCGACCAGGCCCCCTGGATGACGGCCGCCAGGGTGGCCGAGCTGTTCGGCCTGCCCGAGGGCGCCGTCCGGATCGTGGCCGACCACACCGGCGGCGGCTTCGGCTCCAAGGCGATTCCCCGCCCGCCCACGGTGCTCGCCGCGCTGGCCGCCCGCGCCGTGGGCCGCCCGGTCAAGGTGGCGGCCACCCGGCAGCAGATGTTCACCATGGTCTCGTACCGCACGCCCACCCTCCAGCGCATCCGGCTCGGCGCCGAACCGGAAGGCAGACTCACCGCCATCTGGCACGACGCCCTCCAGCAGAGCTCCACGCTCACCCCGTACTGCGAGCAGACGGTCACCTGCACCCGCGTCATGTACGCCGCGCGCCACCGCCGGACCACCCATCGTCTGGCGCAGCTGGATGTGCCGACGCCGTCGTGGATGCGGGCCCCCGGCGAGGCGCCCGGGATGTTCGCACTGGAGAGCGCGATGGACGAGCTGGCCGTGGAGCTGGGCATGGACCCCATCGAGCTGCGGATGGCCAATGAGCCGTCCGTGGACCCCGGGACCGGTCATCCCTTCAGCAGCCGCAATCTGGTGGCCTGTCTGCGGGAGGGCGCGGCGCGCTTCGGCTGGGCGGGCCGCGACCCCGCGCCGGGGCGCCGCCGGGAGGGGCACTGGCTGCTCGGCACCGGAGTGGCGGCGTGCAACTACCCCGCCCTCACCTGGCCCTCCACCGCGACCGCCCGCGCCGAGCCCGGCGGAGGCTTCACCGTACGGATCGCCGCGGCCGACATCGGCACCGGCGCCCGCACCGCGCTGACCCAGGTGGCGGCGGACGAACTCGGTGTGGGGATCGACCGGGTCACCCTCGACATCGGCCGCAGCGCCTACGGCCAGGCACCGTGGGCGGGCGGCTCGATGGGCCTCAGCTCGTGGGGCTGGGCGGTGTCCAAGGCGTGCCGGGCGCTGACCAAGCGGCTGGACGAGGTCTCCGGCGCGGTCCCGCCCGGCGGGCTGGAGGAGCGGGCGGACACCGCCGAGGACGTCGAGGCGCGCCGGGCGTTCTCGCGCCACGCCTACGGCGCCCAGTTCGCGGCGGTGCGGGTGGACGCCGTCACCGGCCAGGTGCGGGTCGACCGGCTGCTGGGGATGTTCGCCGCCGGACGTGTCATCAACCCCCGGACGGCGGGCTCGCAGCTGCGCGGCGGCATGTGCATGGGGCTGTCGATGGCGCTGCACGAAAACCTGGAGCCGGACCCGCGGTTCGGCGACTTCGCCAACCACGACCTCGGCACGTATCACATCGCGGCCAACGCGGATGTGCGCGACGTCCAGGCGCACTGGCTCGAGGAGAACGACGACGAGCTCAACCCGATGGGCAGCAAGGGCGTCGGGGAGCTGGGCATCGTCGGCACGGCGGCGGCGATCGCCAACGCGGTGTACCACGCCACGGGGGTGCGGGTCCGCGATCTGCCGATCACGGTGGAGCGGGTGCGCGCGGGGCTCTCCGCGGGCCTGCGCACCGGGTTCTCCGCCGGGCCGTCCGCCCGCTGAGCGGCCGCCCGGCCCGTCGCGGCTCCCGGGGTGTCCCGCGGTGCCGGCGCGGGACACCCGGTCGCGTGGGATCAGCCGTTGTCGGCTGCCCCACCGGCGCCGTCCGCGCCCGCGCCGTCCCCGGCGGCCCCGGAGCCGTCAGCGGCGTCGCAGCCCGCCGCGCCACCGTCGTCCGCCGCGCCGCCGCCTCCGTCCGCACCGCCGTCTCCGATCTTCGCACCGACCGCGTCC
>NZ_JBHYVB010000425.1:0-3390 GCF_042750115.1 Streptomyces sp. NPDC059455 | reverse complement strand
GGTTACATTCCGAACCCGGAAGCTAAGCCTTTCAGCGCCGATGGTACTGCAGGGGGGACCCTGTGGGAGAGTAGGACGCCGCCGAACAAATTTTATGAAAAGCCCGGTTGAGAGCTTCGGCTCTCGACCGGGCTTTTCGCATTTCTGTTTGTAGGCTGACCACATGCGCTATGACCTGGTCATCTTCGACAACGACGGAGTGCTCGTCGACAGCGAGCCCATCTCCAATCGGCTTCTCGCCGCCTACCTCACCGAGTTGGGGCACCCCACCAGCTACGAGGACTCCATACGCGACTACATGGGCTCCGCCATGCATCGCATCCACGACCTGGTCCTCGAGCGCTCGGGCCGGCGGCTTCCGCCGGACTTCGACACCACCTTTCACGGCCGGGTCTTCGACGCCTTCCGCCGCGAGCTGCGGCCGGTCACCGGTGTGGCCGAGGTTCTGGAGAAGCTGCGGGCCGATGGCGTTCCGTACTGCGTCGCCTCTTCCGGCAGCCATGAGCGCATCCGCGTCGCCCTCCGTACGACCGGGCTGTACGACCTCTTCGGCGAGGGCCATATCTTCAGCTCCGAGGACGTGGGCCGGGGCAAGCCCGCCCCGGATCTGTTCCTTCATGCGGCCGAGCGCATGGGTGTGGCGCCCGAGCGCTGTGCCGTCGTCGAGGACAGCCCGCTCGGGGTCCAGGCCGCGCTGGCCGCCGGGATGGATGTGTACGGCTACACGGCCATGACGCCCGCGGCCAAACTCGCCGCGGCCCGGGGCCTCTTCGTGGAGATGGCCGAACTGCGAGGGCTGCTCACCTCTACCCACAAGTAGCCCGGGGCCGTACGCTCCACGTGCATGACGGATTCGCGTCCGAGTCGCCGGCTCCGGCAGGGCCGGGCCTCATTGGCCATCAGCTTCTTCGTCCAGGGCGCGATCTTCGCTCTGCTGGTGACGCGCATACCCGCGCTCCAGGACCGGTACGGGATATCCGATGGGCTGCTGCCCCTCTTCCTGGCCGCCGTGCCGATCCTCGCCGGGGTGGGCAGCGTCGCCACCGAGCATCTCGTCAAGCGGATGCGTCCGGGGCTGGTCCTTCGCGTGGTGCAGCCCGTCGTCTCCCTCGCCCTGCTGTCCGCCGGATCGGGGACGACGGTGTGGCAGCTCGCCGTGGCGCTCGCCGTGTTCGGGCTGACGGTCGGTGCGCTGGACGCGTCGATGAACATGCTCGGGGTGAGCCTCCAGCGCGCGTACGGGCGCAGCATCATGCTCGGCTTCCATGGCGCGTACAGCCTGGGCGGGATCACCGGGGCCTCGCTCGCCTGGGCGGGGGCGCACTGGGACCTGCCGCTGCCCACGCTCTACGCGCCGCTGGTGGCCATCCTGGTGCCCATCGCACTGATCGCCGGCCGCTGGTACCTCGATCACCAGGGCGCCGAGCCGACCGAAGTGGTCAGGGACGAGACCACGGTGAGCATGCGGGTGCTGCTGCCGCTCTGTCTCGTCATGGCCTTCGCCTACATCGGCGACTCCACCGTCTCCAACTGGAGCGCCAAGTACCTGGAGGACGTGCTGCACAGCTCCGAGCAGCTGGCCACGGTCCCGTACAACGTCTATATGGTCACCACGCTCCTCGGCCGCTCCTTCGGCGACCTCGGGGTGCGTCGCTTCGGCGCGGTCGCCGTGGTCCGGGCCGGGGCGCTGCTCGCGGGCGGCGGCTTCGCGGTGGTGGCGGCGGCGCCCGGGGCATGGGTGGGGATGGCCGGGTTCACGCTGCTGGGGCTGGGGTTGTGCGTGCTGGTGCCGCAGACCTTCGCGGCCGCGGGGCGGCTCTTCCCCGGGGCGTCCGACGCCGCCGTCGCGCGCCTCAACATCTTCAACTACGTGGGCTTCCTCATCGGCTCCCCGCTCGTCGGCGCGCTCGGCGGGGCGTGGAGCTACCGTGCGGCGATGCTGGTGCCGATGGCGCTTGTGCTGGTGACGATCCGGTACGCGAGGTCGTTCAGCCCTGTACCAGCCGGATACGGTGACGGGCATGAGCGGCCGCGCACAGTTGATGTGGGATGAGGAAGTAACCGGATACGACTTCGGCGCCGGGCATCCGATGGACCCGGTGCGGTTGGCGCTGACCATGCGGTTGGTGCAGGCGTACGGTCTGGACCGGGCGGTCCGGGTGGTGGCCGCCAAGCCGGCCGGGGAGTCGACGCTGCGCCTGGTCCACGGGAAGGAGTACATCGAGGCGGTACGCCGCGCCTCGGCCGCCCCGGAGGCGGCGGACGGTTCGTACGGCCTCGGGACGATCGACGACCCGGCCTTCGCGGGGATGCACGAGGCGTCCGCGCTGATCGCCGGGCAGTCGGTGGGCGCGGCCGAGGACGTCTGGCGCGGGGAGGCGCTGCACGCGGTGAACTTCGCGGGCGGGCTGCACCACGCCATGCCCCGGGGCGCGTCCGGGTTCTGCATCTACAACGACGCGGCGCTGGCGATCGCGCGGCTGCTGGAGCTGGGGGCGGAGCGGGTCGCGTACGTGGATGTGGACGTCCACCACGGGGACGGGGTGCAGGCGGCCTTCTGGGACGATCCGCGGGTGCTGACGATCTCGCTGCACGAGCACCCCCGGACGCTGTTCCCGCAGACCGGCTGGCCGGAGGAGGCGGGCGGGGAGGGTGCCGAGGGGTCGGCGGTCAATCTGGCGCTGCCGGCCGGGACCTCGGACGCGGGCTGGTTGCGGGCCTTCCACGCGGTGGTGCCGGAGCTGCTGGCGGCGTTCCGCCCGCAGGTGCTGGTGACCCAGCACGGCGCGGACACCCATGTCGAGGATCCGCTGGCCCACTTGGCGGTGACCGTCGACGCACAGCGGGCGGTCGCCGAGAGCTGTCACCGGCTGGCGCACGACCACGCGGACGGGCGCTGGGTGGCGCTCGGGGGCGGTGGCTACGCGGTGGTGGACGTGGTGCCGCGGTCCTGGACGCATCTGGTCGCGATCGCGGCCGGGCGGCCGGTGGAGGCCACCTCGCCGGTGCCGGAGGAGTGGCGGCAGGAGGTGTACCGGCGGACCCGGATGGACGCGCCGCGGCGGATGACGGACGGGCGGGCGCCGGACTGGCAGGACTTCCACGAGGCCGGGTACGACCCCGCGGACCGGCTGGACCAGGCGATCCTGGCGACGCGCCGGGCGGTCTTCCCACACCACGGGCTGCTGCCGTAAAGCATGTAGAACGCCCCGTGCACCGACTGCGGCCTTGGGGGGAGCGTCCGGCGGATCGGGACGCTGGGGGGTGTCCGGCGGATCGGGACGCCTGCGGCGGGCTGTTCCCGTCCCGGCCCTTTCCCACAACTGGGGCTCCGCCCCAGACCCCGCTCCTCAATCTCCCCCAGCTACCGCTGGGAGGTGCCCCCTGGAG
>NZ_JBHYVB010000424.1:0-3398 GCF_042750115.1 Streptomyces sp. NPDC059455 | reverse complement strand
ACCACACCCAAAAATATCGCTGCTTCTGCTCCTTTGTTAAACCACCCCCCGCCGGGGGGGGGGGGGCCCCCCCCCCCCCCCGGGCCGCCCGAGGCCTGGCGCCAGGCGCCCGAGGCGCGGCGGACGCGGCAATGCCGACACTTCGGTCGTTCACGTTGACACCCTCACCGGCCTGGTGGTGGGCTCACGCCTATCGGCGCCGTATCTACGGGGACCGGCTATCTGGATCGAGGAGAGGCCCGTGCAGTTCGGGGGGAAGAGGCCCAGGGCAGCGGGCGCGACGGCCATGGCCGCCGCGGTCATCGGGGGGCTGCTCGGCGGTGCCCCGGCGGCCACCGCGGCACCGGTGGACCACGGCGCCCCGGGCGCCGCCACACCGGAGCGCGACAGCAGCGAGGGCATACCGCCCGTATGGCCACGCCCCCAGTCGCTGCGGGCGCGGGGGCCGGAGGTGGCCCTGGGGGACGAGGCCACGCTCATAGCCGACGGCGACGCCGATCCGTACGCCCTGGACGCGCTGCGCGGCCTGCTGCATGACGCGGGGGTGCGCACCGTCAACGAGGCCACGCCCGGTGGCAAGGCCCCGGCACGCGGGCCGGTGGTGCATGTCGGCGGTAAGGGCGCGACGAACGCGCTGCGCGCCCTGCGCGCACCCGAGCGCGGCGACCTGCCCTCCGGCGGCTATCTCCTGGCCACGGGCCCGGTGGACGGGCACCCGACGGTCGCGCTGTCCGGCGTCGGCCCGGACGGGCTCTTCCACGCCGTCCAGACCCTGCGCCAGCTGCTGGTGAAGCGGGACGGCGGGGGCTCCGCCTTCGCCGGGGTGACCGTCCGCGACTGGCCCGCGACGGCCGTAAGGGGGACGACGGAGGGCTTCTACGGCTCCCCGTGGTCGCACCGCGACCGGCTGGCCCAGCTCGACTTCATGGGCCGCACCAAGCAGAACCGCTATCTCTACGCGCCCGGCGACGACACCTACCGGCAGGCCCGCTGGCGCGACCCCTACCCCGCCGAACGGCGCGAGGAGTTCCGCGAGCTGGCCACGCGCGCCCGCGCCAACCATGTGACCCTCGGCTGGGCGGTCTCCCCCGGCCAGGAGATGTGCTTCTCGTCCCCGAAGGACCTCAAGGCGCTGCTGCGGAAGGTCGACGCCATGTGGGCGCTCGGGGTGCGCTCCTTCCAGCTGCAGTTCCAGGACGTCAGCTACAGCGAGTGGCACTGCGGCGCCGACGCCGATGAATTCGGCTCCGGGCCGGAGGCCGCCGCCACCGCGCAGGCCAAGGTGGCAGGCGCCCTCGCCCGCCACCTGGCCGACCGCTACCCCGGCTCGGCCCCGCTGTCCCTGATGCCGACCGAGTACTACCAGGACGGCGACACCGAGTTCCGCCGCTCGCTGGCCGGGGCGCTCGACCAGCGCGTGGAGGTCGCCTGGACCGGCGTCGGGGTGGTGCCCAGGACCATCACCGGCGGTGAGCTGGCCGGCGCCCGGTCGGCGTTCGGCCACCGCCTGGTCACCATGGACAACTACCCGGTCAACGACTGGGCGCAGGACCGGATCTTCCTCGGCCCGTACACCGGCCGCGACCCCGCGGTGGCCACCCAGTCCGCGGCGCTGCTGGCCAACGCCATGGAGCAGCCGACCGCCTCCCGGATCCCGCTGTTCACCGCCGCCGACTTCGCCTGGAACCCGCGCGGCTACCGCCCCCAGGAGTCCTGGCAGGCGGCCATCGACGACCTCGCCGGGCCCGACGCCAAGACCCGCGCCGCCCTGCGCGCCCTCGCCGGGAACGACGCCTCCTCGGTGCTCGGCGGCGACGAGTCCGCGTATCTGCGCCCGCTCATCGACGCGTTCTGGACGGCCCTGGGCGGTACGGACGTGGAGCGGCTGGAGCGCTCGGCCGACCGGCTGCGCGAGGCCTTCACAACGATGCGTGACGCCCCCGAGCGGCTCTCGCGCGCACTGGGCGACGATGTGCGGCCGTGGCTCGACCAGCTGAGCCGGTACGGCGACGCGGGGGTGCGGGCCGTGGACATGCTCACCGCCCAGGCGCGCGGCGACGGGGCGGCCGCCTGGAAGGCCCAGCTCGCGGTGGAGGCGCTGCGCGAGAGGATCGGGGACAGCCGGGTCACGGTCGGCAAGGGCGTCCTCGACCCCTTCCTCGCCAAGGCCCTGGTCCGCGCGGACGCCTGGTCGGGCGTGGACCGGACCCCGAAGCTGGGGCTGCGGACCGGCGAGGAGGACCGCGCGGCGGCCGACGGTAAGACGGCCACCGAGGTGTCCTCGCCCGGCCGCCCGGTCACCGTGCGCTTCGGCCGCAGCCGTCCGCTCGCCTCCGTCTCCGCGCTCACCGCACGAGTCCAGGACGCCGCGCCGGGCACCGTCGAGGCGCATGTCCCCGGTGCGGGCTGGCGCCGCATCGGCGCCCTCTCCGACAGCGGCTTCACTCAGGTCAGGGCGGCGGAGGGGGACAAGAACCTGTCGGCGGACGCGATCCGGCTCAGCTGGCCGGAGGGCACCACCCCGCCGGCCGTGCACGAGATCACGCCCTGGTTCGGCGACACCCCGGACGCCGGGCTCACCCTGTCCCACAAGACGGCGGACGCGCAGATAGGCGGCGACGCGGCCGTGGTCGAGGCCCAGTTGGTCTCCCACCGCCCCGGCGATGTGAACGGCGACCTTACGGTGAAGGCGCCGCGCGGCATCACGGTCCGGGCCCCCGACGGGGTGACGGCCCCGCGCGGCGGTACGGCGACCGCCCGGCTGGAGATATCGGTGGCCAAGGGCACCAAGCCGGGCAGCTACTCCTTCCCGGTCCGCTTCGGGTCCGAGGAGCGCATGCTGACCTTAAGGGCGCATCCGCACACCGGCGGCCCGGACCTGGCCCGTGCGGAGGGCACGAAGGCGACCTCGTCCGGCGATGAGACCGCCGATTTCCCGGCGTCCGCCGCGATCGACGGCAAGGCGGACACCCGCTGGTCCTCCCGGGCCGAGGACGGCGCCTGGCTCCAGCTGGAGCTGGCCCACCCGGCCCGGATCGGCCGCCTGGAGCTGAACTGGCAGGAGGCGTACGCCTCCCGCTACCGCGTCCAGGTCTCCAAGGACGGCCGCACCTGGCGCGACGCGGCGACAGTGGCCCATGGGAAGGGCGGCCGGGAGTCGATCGGCATGGACGCCCCGGACACGCGGTTCATCCGCGTCCAGGGCGTCGAGCGCGCCACCCGCTTCGGCTACTCCCTGTGGTCGGTCGCCGCCTACGCGGTGCGGAAGGACTAGCGTCGCAGAAGAATTGGGTCCTGTCCGGCGGGGGGGGGGGGGTGGGGTGTTGTGTTATGGTCGTATGGGAGGAAGGCTGGACGGACGAGATCACGCACACTCACAGAACAACACGCAATCAGAA
>NZ_JBHYVB010000423.1:0-3403 GCF_042750115.1 Streptomyces sp. NPDC059455 | reverse complement strand
TACTCCTCCGGCCCGAACCGGCTGTCGACCGGTTCGCCCTTTTGCCCCTCGACCTGGTGGGTCCGGTCCTCTTGCGGACCTATGGCCCCCTTCCAGTTGAAGAGGTTGGAGGAGGTGCCGCCGGGATGGCGGATCATCCCGATCCCGGACTTCTTGATCTTTCCGACGATGCCCGGGGCGGGGCGGTTGTGCTTCGAGTCCCACATTCCGTAGGCGTCGTCGTACCACTTGGCCCCGTTCACCCCGGTCATGTACGCGCTCACCTTGAACGATCTGCGCTGGGTGTCGATGGCGACGACCGGCATGCCATCCGAGCCGCTCGACTTCGTCAGGTCCTCGGGGGTGCATCCAGTGCCCATGACACCGGCCGCCACCGCGGCCGCGCCGTACAGGAAGTGGCGCCGGCCTATCCCACTCATGTTCGCTCTCGCTCCTTCCGACGGATGTGTGACGCAACCCCCGATGAGCTGTGGCGTCTCCACCGATAGGAACTTAAAAGATGTCTTTGTGGGATTCTTGTGAGACGCGTGCCGGGCCTAGACGGTGTCCTCGGACACGGCCTTCGGGGCGGGCTCGTGCGCGGTGATCGTGGGGCGTGGCTCACCGGAGTCCACGATGCGCCGCACCAGTCGCCGCCTCAGCTCCACCAGGACGTTCTCATGGGCCGGGTCGGCCACGAGGTTCATCAACTCGTCGGGGTCGGAGTGCAGGTCATAGAGGTAGGCGTCCTGATACCGCTCGGCGCGCGGGTCGTTCCAGGCGTCGGCGTCCGGCGCGGTCGCGGCGTACTTCCAGCGGTCGGTCCGCAGACCTCGCCCGACCTCCGATTCGCTGATCTGGAAGAGCACTTCTTGTGGCCACTCGCCGTCTTCGCTGTCCCCGCCGTCCCCGCCGTCTCCGCCGTGGAGCAACGGCAGCAGGGAACGTCCCTGCATTTCCGGTGGCACGGGTACGTCGGCCGCCCGCAACAGCGTGGGCGGCAGGTCGATATGGCTGACCAGCTCCGGCAGCCGCACACCGCCCCGCAGCCCCGGCCCCCGCAGCACGGTGGGCACGCGGAGGGAGGCGTCGTGCACACTGCGCTTGTACTCGTCGTTGCGGGTCTTGAAGTGGCAGCCGTGGTCGGAGGTGAAGAGGATGACGGTCTCGTCCAGCTCCCCACGCCGCTCCAGTGCGGAGACGATACGCCCGAGCACCTCGTCCAGCCGGCGCACCATTCCGTAGTAACCGGGCAGGTGCTCCGCCCAGTTGCCGCCGCCGAGAGCGGCGAGGTCGGATGGCACCCAGGGTGTGGCGTAGCGGTCGCGGTAGCCCGTCGGGGCGGGGTAGTCGTCGCGGGAGTTCTGGTGGTGGGGCTCCAGGAAGGACAGGAAGAGGAAGAACGGCCGGTCGCGGTCGCGGTCGTGGTCGCGGTCCCGGTCGTGGTCGCGTTCGATGAAGTCGATCGCGGCGGTGCCGAGCGCGTCGGCGCGGTAACCCTCGAACCGGTGCGGGGCGCCGCTGCCGTCGTACAGCGTGGTCTCGTAGGCGTCAGAGGTGAATTCCAGCAGGTTGGCGGCGAGCCAGTGGTCGTATCCGGCCCGGTCCTCCTCCGGTACCGGCCCGGATGTGTGGTCGCCCGCGAGATGCCACTTGCCGATGTAGCCGGTGGCGTAGCCCGCGTCCCGGAAGGAGCGGGCCAGCGACGGGGTGTCCCGGGGGAGGGAAAGACCGTTGCGGAAGACGCCGGTGGTGGTCGGGTACTGCCCGGTCTGGAGGCTGGCGCGGGAGGGCGCGCACACGGGCTGACAGGTGAAGGAGCGGTCCACGCTCACCCCCTCGGCGGCAAGGCGGTCGAGGACCGGGGTGAGCCCGAGGGGGTTCCCGTGGAGACCGGTCGTGTCCCAGCGCTGTTGATCGGTGAAGAAGACGAGGACGTTCGGACGCCGCGTGGACGTGGCGGGGCCGGAGGGGGAAGCGCTGGGGGTCATGGGTGCGTGGCCCTCCTGTCGGTGGCGAGGTGGCCGACCGCTCTGCTGCGGTCGGGCGGCCGTTATCGGCCGGGTTCACCGGATGCGCCGTACGGGTTGAGCGTCTGCGGCCGAGCTGCTGTCTCGTTTTTATGAAAGCATTTTATTTAAGGCGTGCGCTAGACTTCCAGGCTGCGCGCGCCGAGGTCAAGATCTCGTGCTCGTCAAGGTCCTCAGCGCGCAGCAGGAGAGGAGCGCCGCAGCAGATGCCGGGGGATATCGCCACATCCGCCCTGGCCAGGAGGGTCAACGCCGCCCGCATCCTGGCAAAACTGCGGGAGCGCCCCCCGGAGCGGGCGGAGATGTCCTCCGGAGACCTGGTGGACGCCACGGGCATGTCGCGGCCCACCGTGCACGCCGCCGCGCACCACCTCGTCGCGCTCGGCTGGGTCCGGGAGACCACCGATCGCGTCGACGGACGTCTCTCCGGACGCGGTCGGCCGTCGCGCGTCTTCTCCTTCGTGGCGAACGCCGGCCATGTCCTGGGCATCGACATCGGCGCACACAGCGTCCGCGTCGCCGTGGCCGATCTGCGTGGCGTCTTCGTCGCCGAGGCACGGATCGCGTTCGGCGACCCCTCGGTCGGCCCGGAGCGGCGCATCACACAGGTGCGGAAGCTCGCCGTCGAGGTGGTGCGGACGGCCGGTCTGCGCGATGAGCAGGTCCTGGCGGTCTGCGTCGGCACCAGCGGTCCCGTCGACGCCGACGGTGTCGTACAGCAGCGCACCGGCATCCCCGGGTTCCTCGGGGTCGATCTGCGCGCCGCGCTGGCCCGGGACTTCTCCGCACAGGTGTGCGTGGAGAACGACTGCAACCTGGCCCTGATCGGTGAGCGCTGGCGGGGCCGCGCGGGCACCTCCCAGGACATCGTCTGTCTGCTGGCGGGGGAGCGGCTGGGGGTGGGCATGTGCACCGGCGGCACCCTCGTACGCGGCCGGGCGAACAGCGCCCGGGACCTCGGTTTCCTGTCCCTGATGGGCGACTACTCCCGCGACGACGGCATCGCGAGGACGGTCCGCCGGCGAGGGGCGTCTTTGGTCGCCGAGGTGGCGGCTCGTGACACACCACCGCTCCCCGGCACACCGGGCGCCGAGCTCCGCGCACTGACCGACGGCGATCCGCGCCGGGTGAGCGCGAGCGATGTCTTCGAGGCCGTCCGCCGGGGCGACCTCGGCGCCGCCGGGGCCCTGGAGGAGGGGCTGGAGGCGGCCGCCCGCGCGATCGCCACGCTGACCATGCTGCTCGCCCCCGAACTGGTGGTGATCACCGGCGCGGCGGGGGGGGGCGGCGGCGCGGCGCGGGTGCGCCGCCCCGGGCAGGGCGGGGGGCGGGCGGACCGGGGGGACGTGGGGCCGGGCCCGGGGACGGCTCAGGGGACGGACCGGGGGACGGAC
>NZ_JBHYVB010000422.1:0-3408 GCF_042750115.1 Streptomyces sp. NPDC059455 | reverse complement strand
TTCGGCAACGCCGCGAGAGGGGGCACCTCCCAGCGGTAGCCGGGGGAGCGTGCCAGACGCCGCACGCCCGGCCGGGGATATGACACAGGCTCTCATCACCCGGCTCGCCGACACCCCGGGCTGACCGGCCCCACCCCATCACCGCGCGGCCGGGGCGGCGGGGCGACCGAGCGCCCTCGCCGTCCCCGCCGGCGCGGGGTCAGCCGCCCTGCTTCTCCCGTACGCGCAGGGCGCGCCGCAGATCGTCGATCTGGTCGGCGAAGCGGCGGTGAAGGGCGGGTACGGCGTCGGGGGAGGCGAGGCACTCCTCGCCCAGGCGCAGGGTTTCGGCGTCCACGGTGCTCGGGAAGCCGAAGCGGGCGACGGTGTCGGCGATGGCGGGGCCCCGGCGGGCGGCGAGCGCGACGGCGGCCGGGAAGTAGCGCGGCACGTAGTCGGCGAGGACGTCGTGGTGCTCGGGCTGCCAGAAGCCCGCGACGGTCGCGGTGACCAGGTAGTTGGAGAGCTCGGCCCCCTGACCGTCGGCTCCCTGACAGTCAGTGTGCCGGCCGTCAGTGTGCCGGTCGTCCTCCCCGTCCCCGAAGAGGGTCTGCCACGCGGCCTCCTTCGCGGCGGCGTCCGGCAGGGCGGCCCGGCAGCGGGCGGCGCCCTCCTGGCCGGTGGCGCTGGAGTCGCGGGCGCGTTCGGCGTCGATGTCGGCGGGGCCGACGGCGCCGAGGACGGCGAGGCGGCCGAGGATCTGCCAGCGCAGCTCGGGGTCGAGGGCGGGGCCGCCGGGGACGGTGTCGCCGTCGAGCCAGTCGCTGAGCTCGGCGGGCGCGGTGGCGCTGCCGATGAACGTACGGACGGCGGCGAGCCGCAGCCCGTCCCCGGAGCCGTCCTCGGTGCGGCGCAGCAGATCGCGGCAGGTGGCGCGGATGGTGGCCAGCGCGGCGGGGCGGCGGTCCGCGGGGAGGTAGCGGTCGGCGATCTGGGTACGGGCGAAGGCGAGGACGCCCTGGACGATCGCTATGTCGGTCTCGTGCGGCAGATGCGCGCGGGCGGCCTCGAGGTAGTCGGTGGCGGGCAGGTCGCCGTCGCGCACCATGTCGCGGGCGGCGTTCCAGACCACGGCGCGGCTGACGGCGTCGGGGAGGCCGGACAGCGAGCGGTGGACGGCCTTCCAGGAGGCGGGGTCGAGCCGGATCTTGGTGTAGGTGAGGTCGCCGTCGTTCAGCAGCAGCAGATCGGGGCGGGGGCCGGTGAAGGAGAGGCTGAGGCCGGGCTCGGCGCCGTCGAGCTCGGCCTCGACGCGCTCGCGCAGGACCAGCTGGTGCGGGGCGGCGGGCGCGTGGTCGTACAGGCCGATCGCGATGCGGTGCGGGCGCCGGGTGGGGGCGTCCCCGTCCGGGCCGCCGCCCTGGTGGCGGATCTCGGCGCTCCACCGGTCGCCGTTGGCGGTGACGACCGGCGCGAGGGTGTCGACACCGGTGGTGCGCAGCCAGCGATCGGCCCAGGCGTGGACGTCACGGCCGGAGGAGCGGGCGAGCGAGTCGATGAAGTCGGCGAGGGTGGCGTTGCCGAAGCGGTGCCGGGTGAAGTGGTCGTTGATGCCGTCGAGGAAGGTCTTCTCGCCGAGCCAGGTGACGAGCTGACGCAGCGCGGAGGCGCCCTTGGCGTAGGAGATGCCGTCGAAGTTGAGGCGGGCGGCGGCGGTGTCGGGGACCAGCTCGGGCACGGGGGCGACCGGGTGGGTGGAGGGGCGCTGGTCGGCGTCGTAGCCCCAGTTCTTGCGACGGACGCCGAAGTCGGCCCAGGTGTCGGTGAAGCGGGTGGTCTCGGTGAGGATCTGGTAGCCCATGTACTCGGCGAAGGACTCGTTCAGCCAGATGTCGTCCCACCACTTCATGGTGACGAGGTCGCCGAACCACATATGGGCCATCTCATGGGCGATGACCATGGCGCGGGTCTGGCGCTCGGCGTCGGTGACGGCGGAGCGGAAGACGAATTCGTCGCGGAAGGTGACCAGGCCCGGGTTCTCCATGGCGCCGGAGTTGAACTCGGGGACGAACGCCTGGTCGTAGGAGTCGAAGGGGTACGGCTCCTCGAAGATCTCGTGGTAGCGGTCGAAGCAGCGCCGGGTGATGTCGAAGAGCTCGTCGGCGTCGGCCTCGAGGTACGGCGCGAGGGAACGGCGGACATGCAGCCCGAAGGGGAGTCCGGCGTGCTCGGTGCGCACCGAGTGGTACGGGCCGGCGGCCAGGGCCATCAGATAGGTGCTGATGGGCGGGGTGGGCGCGAGCTGCCAGCGGCCCTCCCCGGGGGCGCCGACGCGGGTGGCGATGCCGTTGCCGAGGACGGTCCACTCGGGCGGGGCGGTGACGCGGACGTCGAAGACGGCCTTGAGGTCGGGCTGGTCGAACGCGGTGAAGACGTCGTTCGCGTCCGACATGCAGCACATGGTGTAGAGGTACGTCTCACCGTCGGCCGGGTCGGTGAAGCGGTGCATGCCCTCGCCGGTGTGGGAGTAGCGCATATCGGTCTCGACGCGCAGCTCGTGCTCGCCCGCGCTGAGCCCGGTGAGCGGGAGCCGGCCGCCCGCGAGCGCCTCGGCGGTCTCACCGGTGAGGTCCAGCTCCCGGCCGTCGAGCACGGCGCGGTGGAGGGCGGCCGGCTGGAGCTCGGCGAAGGTGTCCGCGCCCGCCTGGCGCGCGCTGAAGCGGATGGTCGTGACGGAGCCGAAGAGCTCCTCCCCGCGGGTGAGATCGAGGTCGATGGTGTAGCGGTGGACCTCGATCAGGCGGGCTCGGTGCTGCGCTTCCTCGCGCGTCAGTACGGACATGGGGACATGCTGCCCTACGTGCGGCGGGCCGCACACGGGTGGGAAGTGGTTGCCCGGGGCGGACAGTCACCCGGGCGCACTACCGGAGTGCGCCCTCGGGCCCCTCGGTGCCGTTGTCGCACCGCGCGATGGTCTCGTGGTGCCGGATGACCTCGGCGATGATGAAGTTGAGCAGCTTCTCGGCGAAGCCGGGGTCGAGCTTGGCGCTCTCGGCGAGCTGCCGCAGCCGGGTGATCTGGCGCGCCTCACGGGTCGGATCGGCCGGGGGGAGCCGGTGGGCGGCCTTGAGGTGACCGACCTGCTGGGTGCACTTGAAGCGCTCGGCGAGCATATGGACCACGGCCGCGTCGATGTTGTCGATGCTGTCGCGCAACCGGGTCAGCTCCTCGAGGACGGACGGGTCGATCCCCTCGGGGTCCCCCGGCGTCGCCGGCTGCCCGGCGGTGTGGTCGCTCATGCTGTGCGTCATGCCTCCCGAGAGTACTTTTCCCGGGGGCGCGGTTCCGCCCAGGGGCGCGGTTCCGCCCAGGGGCGCGGTTCCGCCCAGGGGCGCGGTTCCGCCCAGGGGCGCGGTTCCGCCCAGGGGC
>NZ_JBHYVB010000421.1:0-3470 GCF_042750115.1 Streptomyces sp. NPDC059455 | reverse complement strand
GACGGGCGTCCCCCTGGGGAATCGGCCGTCAACGGGGTGGGGAATTACGGCGACAGCTTTCGTCGGAAAGTGGGGATTTGGGCCGTCGCCGACAGGTACGGATGCGGGCCGTTGACCTCGGCGAGGAGGGTGTGAAAGTCCCCTGCATCGCCCGGGAGTTACGGGTGAGCGAGAAGTCCGTCTGCCAGTGGCGCCGTGCCTGGCAGGCCGGCGGGCCAGAGGCCCTGCATTCCAAGGGGGCGCCGGGCTACGACTGCCGGCTCGGTCCCCACCTGCAGGCCAGACTCGCGGCCCGGCTGGAGGAAGGACCGGCCGCACATGGCTGGAGTGACGACCAGGTGTGGACCGCCGCCCGGGTACGCACGCTGATCGGGCGGAATTTCCACATCTCCTACAGCGTCTCCGGCGTCACCCGGCTCCTGCACCGTATGGGCTTCAGAAGTGCAGATGTCCGCCCGGCCCGCCGCCGAGCGCGACGAGGACGCGATCACCGCATGGCGGGAGGTGACCTGGCAGGAGGTAAAACCCTCCGGGCGGCGACCGGCGCATTCGTCTGCTTCGAGGACGAAGCCGGTGTGACCGGCCGGCCGGCCAAGGGCCGCACCTGGGGCAGGCGCGGTATCACCCCGACCGTGAAGGTGCCCGGCCGCAGCCGCGGGCGCCTGTCGGTGGCCGGGCTGCTGTGCCACCGGCCCGGCCCGCCCGCCTGTGCTACCGGCCGCGTCGTCACACAGGAGGCAAGGGTGAACGCCGCTCGCTGGGCGAGACGGACTACATCCGCCTGCTGGATGGCGCCCACCAGCTACTGAAGGCCCCGTTGATCGTGGTGTGGGACCGGCTGTCACCACTCCCCGCATCTCGGGGGAAGCTCAGCCAGGGACTCCGTGGTGTTCGCGCACCACGCGGCCAGTGGATGAAACCCATACGTCTTCTTGAAGGTGACCGCTGCCCCGGCCTTCTTCGAGGCGGAGGTGATGACCGTCCCATCGAGGTCGATGACGATCCAGCCGCACAGCCGCTTGCCCGCCACCGTCAGCCAGGGAAGCCGCCCGGCCGCAGATGCAGCAGGCCCCACACGTGCCGGCGCACCCTCGCCCTTACCGTGGCGATCTTCGCCAGGGTGGCCTCGTCAAGCGCGGCAAGAGTACGGCGGGCGGTCGAGTCCGATGCCTCGGGCCCGAACAACGGCCGATGGTGAAGCTGGAGCTGCTCGGCCTCCGACAAGTTCGCCGCCCCGAGCACGATCGCGACCGCCAGGTGCACCAGCACCCCTGCCCGGTCCCGCCAGCCGGCCACCGCACTGGACGGCAGCACTTTCGACAGTGCCCCCGTCCGCCCCGTCCGGTCCGCGCATCGGCGCAGCAGCACCGCCCCGGCATGCCCGATCAGCCTCTTCCCGTCAGCCACCACCGACAGCCGACAGTCCCACCCTGTACTCTCGACCGCCAGAAAGGTGCCTTGCTCTCTGCAGCGGATACGACCTAGACACTCGCATCCTCGCAGGTCAACGGCACCTTTCTGCTATCGGGGCGTCAGACAGTCCAATTCCGCTGAATACCCAGGGTTAGCCCTTGGTCGTAGGCCGTCGTAGCCGCAGGGCCGATGTGCCGTCATCGGCAGCGCCATAGCCTCTTCCGCATGCCGAAACACCTGGACCCGAGAAGAGTACTTCGGATGCACCGCAAGAAGCTGGCCCTAGCCCTGGCAGTGACCGCGACGGCAGCGGTCGTCATACCCACAGCGTCGGCAGCGATGGAGGACACACCGTTGGCGCCGGAGTCCCTGCGGTGGGGCCCGTGCCCCGAGCAGGACGACACGCGCAAGGCCGGTGCGCCGGATGCCGACGCCGCTTCTCGACTGGAGTGCTCGACGCTCAAGGTCCCACTGGACTACCGGCACCCCGAGGGCCGAAAGATCGACATCGCAATCTCCCGGCTGGCGAGCAAGGACCCCTCGAAACGCCGCGGTGCCCTGCTGACCAACCCCGGTGGCCCTGGCGCCCCGGGGCTCGACTATCCCGCTCTTCTCGCGGCCTCCGGGCTGCCGAAGAGCGTGCTCGACTCCTACGACGTGATCGGCCTCGACACCCGCGGCGTCGGCCGCAGCACACCGGTCACCTGCGACCAGACCAAGCCCCAGCTGCAGCGCGGCGCCTTCCCCGCGTACGCGCACTCTGCGGCCGACGTAACCAAGGAGGCGACGTACGCCCGCACCATCGCCCGCCAGTGCGCCACCTCCCGCAGCGCTTGGATGCTGCCGCACACCACGACCGCCAACGTCGCCCGCGACATGGACCGCATCCGAGCGGCCCTGGGCGAGGACAAGATCTCCTACCTCGGCGCCTCCTACGGCACCCGGCTCGGCGCCGTCTACGCTGAGCTGTTTCCCGACCGCGGCGATCGGATCGTCCTCGACAGCAACGTCGGCGCCGGCGGCTACGACCGCACCGCCTTCCGGCAGTTCGCCCGCGGGATGCACGACCGCTTCCCCGACTTCGCCGCGTACGCGGCCAAGCACCCCGAATACGGGCTGGGCCGCACACCGGCACAGGTCACCGCCACGTACTACCGGCTCGCCGCCCGCCTCACCGCCCACCCGGTCGGCACCACAGACGGCATGCAGTTCCGCGGACTGACCTTCGAACGCCTCTACAGCAACGCCTCCCTGCCCACGCTGGCGAAGTCGTGGCAGGCACTCTCCCAGGGCAAGCCCGTACCGCCGTCCTCACCGCTGGACGACGAGGCCGAGAACTCGGCCGCCGCCCGCCACCACGTGGTCTGCGCCGACTCCCGCTGGTCGCGGTCGCTGAACACCTACCAGCGCGCCGCCGCGGCGGACCGGCAGCGGTACCCGATGCTGGGCGGCTCCACCGGCAGCATCACCCCCTGCGCGTTCTGGCCGCGCAAGGGCATCGAGAAGCAGGTGACGGTCGGCGACCGGGGCCCGTCGAACGTGCTCATGGTCCAGAACGAGCGGGACCCGGGCACCCCACTGGCCAGCGCGAAGACCCTGCGGCGCGCCCTCGGCCAGCGGGCCAGGATGGTCACCGCCGACCAGGGAGGCCACGGCCTCTACCCCTTCGGCACCAACACCTGCGCCAACGACGCCACCACCACCTTCCTCACCACCGGGCACCGCCCTGCGGAAGACCTCAACTGCACAGCCGAGCCTGACGCAGAACCGCGAGGCTAGACCGCAGAGGTTCTGCCTATGTCCAGGCCGTGCCGACACACCCAGCCTCACAGATAATCTCCCGGCGGCGACAGGATCCGATCGCCTCCGGGAGATCTCTGCGCGGTTGGCAAATGCTGGCGATCAGTGCCTTAGACGGATAGGCGTGGTTGGGGACACCGGCAACAGAACGGGCACAGGCCCTAGCGGTGGTTTGTTGACATCGGGTCGGGAGCGCTGCAGAAGGACGCGCAGGGGTGTGTGATGACCGCTCGTCGTCCGTGTCCGCCGGCTCCGGG
>NZ_JBHYVB010000420.1:0-3496 GCF_042750115.1 Streptomyces sp. NPDC059455 | reverse complement strand
GCATGGCACAGCGCCGAAGCCTTTCTCGCCCTGAACGGACACCGCCTCAACTACGCCCCGAAAGACGCGGTCGCGGGGGGCCGCGCCGCCCCCCCCCGGAGCCGGGGGCCGCCCCCGCCGCCCCCCCCCCCCTCGCGGCGTTGAGGCCGACGTCCGTCAACATGCGTGGTGCGAGTAACCCTTCCGCGATCGGATCGTTTGTCTTAATACGCGTTATGCGCGGAGGCAACGCGAGCTGGAGCCTCGGCCCGGGCGACGGACCGACGGGCAGCGATGTCACGGCGGTTGGGTCCGAAAGAGGTTGGCAGCCTCCGCTCCTGGTCCCTGGATACGGGCGGCCTGGCCCCTGGCTGGTGGGGCGTGACCACCACTCGAATCCACACCGGAAGGCACACGTATGCCACCCGAGATCGCACTACTGGAGTCGCGCGCGCTGCGCGACAGCGTCATCGAACGGACGGATGTCCTCGACAAGGTCAAGATCCTGACCATGCTGCCTGATGGGCTGCATATCACCACACGCATGGTCGCGGAGTACTTCGAGGTTGGGGAAGAAGCCGTCAAGAGTCTGGCCAAACGGCATCGGGAGGAGTTCCAGAGCAACGGGATGCGCGTCCTCCGAGGCTCTGAGCTGCAAGTCTTCCATAGGTCCAAAATGAACCTATGGGATCAGAGTTATCCACAGGCCGTCACCCAGCTCACCCTCTATCCCCCTCGCACAGTACTCAATGTCGCGATGCTCCTGCGAGATAGCGATATCGCCAGGCGGGTACGCACCTATCTCCTCGATATCGAGGAGTCGGCCCGGAGCGGACCGGAAACCGGGGCGGAGCAGCTTCCGCTCGAACAGGTCCTCACCGAGCGGACGCTGGCCGGGCCGATCGGCGGCCGTCTCGACGCCGTCGAGGCGTGTCTGGCGGATGTCGGCTCCACGCTGCGGGAGCTGGCGCCGTGGATGGCCAGGGTCTCCGCCCGGCTGGACGGCATGGACCGGCGGCTCGACGCGCACGGCCGGGTCATCTGTGCCATGAGTGAGCGGCTCTGCGATCTCGGTGAGGACATGACCGAGGTCCGCAGGGACGTCGCCACGCTCAAGGCCGAGGCGGCTCAGCGGCGGGCGCGGCGCGCCAAGCGGCGGCGCGGGTAGGGAGCGGAAGGGCCTGGTGGGTGGGGTGATGCCCTGCCCGCCGGGCTCTTCGATGCCAAGTTGTAGGATGACTGGGCAACCGGGTGAATCGACGATCGATATGAGGGAGCCGAGAAGGATGGCGTTGCGGGCGGCGGGGCGGCGGTCGCTGGTCGACACCGTGGTGGAGCAGTTGCGCGCACAGCTCACCGAGGGTGAGTGGCAGGTCGGGGACCGTGTGCCCACCGAACATGCCCTCGCCGAACAGCTCCAGGTCGGCCGGAACACGGTCCGCGAGGCGGTCCGCGTCCTCGTGCACGCGGGGATGCTGCGGTCCCGGCAGGGCGAGGGCACCTTCGTGGTCTCCACGACCGACCCTTCCGAGGTCATGCGGGATGTGCGGCGCGCCGGAATCCGGGATGTGCTGGAGCTGCGGATCGCGCTGGAGGCGGAGGGCGCGCGGCTGGCCGCGCTCCGGCACGGCCCCGCCGATCTGCGGCGGATGCGGGCGGCGCTGGAGTCGCTCGAGGCGTTCGAGCGGGACGGGGAGCGGCCCGCCGTCGGCCACCATGAGCTGCACGCCGCCCATGACCTCGAGTTCCACACCGCCGTGGTGGACGCCGCGCACAACGCCGCGCTGAGCGCGACCTACGGCTGGTTCAGCAGCTCGGTGCGGGACTCACTGGTGGCCTCGCTCGGCGACCGCGAGGTGCCGAGCATCGTCCCCGCCGACCACCGTGCCCTGGCCGACGCGATCGCCTCCGGCGACCCGGCCGCCGCCGAGGCGGCGGCTCGGGCGCTACTGGAGGCGCCGAAACGCGCCATCGAGGCGCTGCTCGCCACCGGCTGAGGCCCCTCTCGGCGGGGCTCATAGCGCCCGGCCGCCTCAACCTCTTCACTGCCGCCTCAACCTCATCACTACGGAACGGAGCTCTTCTTGCCACGGCCGCACACCCCCGGCCCCGAGGCCGAGCCTCTGCTCGTGGACGCCGAGACGGATCTGCGGCCGACCCCCGAGGTGGCCGCCGCGCGGCGTGCCCTGCGGGCCCACCCCGCGCTTCTCCTGATCGGCATCGTGCTGGCGTCGCTCAACATGCGGGCCGCGCTCGCCGGGGTTTCCCCGCTCCTCGGCGAGATCAGCGGCCACTTCGGGCTGTCCGCGACCACCAGCAGCCTGGTCACCACCATTCCGCTGATCTTCATGGGTCTGGCCTCGCCCTTCGCGCCCCGGCTCGCCCGGCGCTGGGGCACCGAGGCGGTGCTGCTGAGCGCGCTGGTGCTGCTGATCGGCGGCATACTGCTGCGGGTGGCGCCGCCCGTGCCGGCGCTCTTCGTCGGGGGCGCCCTCGTCGGCAGCGGGATCGCGTTCCTCAATGTGCTGATGCCGGGCCTGGTCAAGCGGGACTTCCCGCACCGGGCCGCGGGTATGACCGCGCTCTACACCACCTCGATGATCGGCGGGGCGACGGTCTCCGCCGCCTCCGCCGTGCCCCTGGAGAACGCGCTCGGCGGCTGGCGGGGTTCGCTCGCCTCCTGGTCGCTGCTGGCGGCGGTCGCGGCGCTGGTCTGGATACCGCAGACGGTGCTCGCGCGGCGCGGAACGCACCACGGCGAGCCCGCGGCGACGCCGGTAAGGACGACGCGCGTAAGGACAACCCCCGTAAGGACGACGCCGGACGCGGGGACGCGGCTGGGCCGTTCCGCGCTGGCCTGGCAGGTCACGCTGTTCATGGGGCTGCAGTCGTCGATCGCGTACGTCTGCATCGCCTGGATGCCGACGATCTTCACCGACCACGGCATGAGCAAGAGCGCGGCCGGGCTGGTGTTCGCGTTCAGCACCATGCTGCAGATGGTCGGTTCGTTCGTGGTGCCCACCCTCGCCGGGCGGATGCGCTCCCAGCGGACGCTGGCCGTCGCCGTCGCGGCGCTGATGGGCGCCGGTATCGCGGGCCTGCTGGTGGCTCCCGCCGCCGGGGCGTGGGTGTGGGCGGCGCTGATCGGCGTCGGCCAGGGCGGGTCCGTGGGACTCGCGCTGACCATGATGGTGCTGCGGACCGGGGACGCCCATACCTCGGCGCGGCTGTCCGGCATGGCACAGACCTGGGGCTATCTGCTGGCCGCGGTGGGCCCGCTGGCGCTCGGCGTGGTGCACCAGACCACCGGCGGCTGGACACTGCCGCTCACGCTGATGCTGGCGGTGTGCGGGGCGTTGGCGGTGCTGGGCCTGGGCGCGGGCCGCGACCGCAGGATCCGGGCCTGAGCGGCGGCCGACGCGGCCCCGGACACACGGGTGGGGGGGGGGGGGGCTTAGCAACGACCCCCCCCCCCCCCCGCCCACATATATGCCCCGCCCCCCCCCCCGGCCGGTAG
>NZ_JBHYVB010000419.1:0-3567 GCF_042750115.1 Streptomyces sp. NPDC059455 | reverse complement strand
TCCCCCCGCGGGGGCCGCCCCCCAACGTCGACACAGCCCCGCGCCCCTTCGGGGCGCTGCCCGAACCGTAGCGGACTTTCTCCAACCTGCTCAGGACCCGCCCGGAGGCGCCGCACACCGCCGCGCGCGGCGGCTCCGGCTGAGGGCTCCACCCCGGACGCCGGGGGCGGCAGGCGGTAGCGTGGCGGGCCGTGAGCACCTTGATCTGGATCGCGGTCGCACTGGTCGTCATCGCCGTCTATCTGAGCTGGACCGCGGGACGCCTCGACCGGCTGCACAGCCGTCTGGACGCGGCACGGGCCGCGCTGGACGCGCAGCTGCTGCGGCGTGCCTCCGTCGCCCAGGAACTGGCCACCGCCGGAGTGCTCGACCCCGCCGCCTCGATCGTGCTGTACCAGGCGGCGCACGCCGCCCGGCAGTCCGAGGAGGAGCAGCGGGAGGTCGCCGAGAGCGAGCTGAGCCAGGCGCTGCGGGCGGTCTTCGAGGACAGTGCCCAGGCCGAGGCGGTACGGGAGGCGCCGGGCGGCGAGGACGCGCTGGGAGAGCTCACGGAGGCGGTAAGGCGGGTACCGATGGCCCGGCGGTTCCACAACGACGCGGTGCGCGCGGCGCGGGCGCTGCGCCGCCATCGGACGGTGCGCTGGTTCCGGCTGGCGGGCCACGCTCCGTTCCCGCTCGCCTTCGAGATGGACGACGAGCCACCGGCGGCGCTCGGGCGGGTGCCGGGCACCGAGGAAGCCGACCGCTGAGGGGCCCTGTGCCGAGGGGGTGACCGCCCTTCGCGTACTGAGGATTCACCGGTCGCTTCGAGCCACCGGCCTTTGATTGGCTCTTGCCGCTCCCCGCCCCGACGCGGTTTTGTCATTCGTGTAGCACACACGCTCGTGACCTGGACCAGATGGCCGGGTCATGTACCGGTATCGAACGGCCCTACGATGGGCTCATCGCACTTTTCATTATCGAGTGAGGTCAAACCGTGTCCATCACGCCCGCCAGCACGTCCAACTCCGACGCCCCCGCGACCGGCACCGCCCGCGTCAAGCGCGGTATGGCCGAGCAGCTCAAGGGTGGCGTGATCATGGACGTCGTCACCCCCGAGCAGGCCAAGGTCGCCGAGGACGCCGGAGCAGTCGCGGTCATGGCCCTCGAGCGGGTGCCGGCCGACATCCGTAAGGACGGCGGCGTGGCCCGGATGTCCGACCCGGACATGATCGAGGGCATCATCGACGCCGTCTCCATCCCGGTGATGGCCAAGTCGCGGATCGGCCACTTCGTCGAGGCGCAGGTGCTGCAGTCGCTCGGCGTCGACTACATCGACGAGTCCGAGGTGCTCACCCCGGCCGACGAGGTCAACCACAGCGACAAGTGGTCCTTCACCACCCCGTTCGTCTGCGGAGCCACCAACCTGGGCGAGGCGCTGCGCCGGATCGCCGAGGGTGCGGCCATGATCCGTTCCAAGGGCGAGGCCGGTACCGGCAACGTCGTCGAGGCCGTGCGCCACCTGCGTCAGATCAAGGGCGAGATCGCCCGGCTGCGCGGCCTGGACAACCATGAGCTCTACGCGGCCGCCAAGGAGATCCGCGCCCCGTACGAGCTGGTCGCCGAGATCGCGCAGACCGGCAAGCTGCCGGTCGTGCTGTTCTCCGCCGGTGGCGTCGCCACCCCGGCCGACGCCGCGCTGATGCGCCAGCTCGGCGCCGAGGGCGTCTTCGTGGGCTCCGGCATCTTCAAGTCGGGCGACCCGGCCAAGCGCGCCGCCGCGATCGTGAAGGCCACCACCTTCTACGACGACCCCAAGGTCATCGCGGAGGCGTCCCGGAACCTCGGCGAGGCCATGGTCGGCATCAACTGCGACACCCTCCCCGAGTCCGAGCGCTACGCCAGCCGCGGCTGGTAAGCGGCTGGTAACCGGCGCCCGTACGGCACCACATGGCACCACGCGCCCCGGCCCAGCGGCCCGGCGCGTGGTGCCCCTGACGTTCGAGAGGTCTTCGCTTCCGTGACCACGCCATCCACGTCGTCCGTACCGTCTCCGTCGGCCATGTCCCCCGACGCCCCGGTGATCGGTGTGCTCGCCCTCCAGGGCGATGTCCGTGAGCATCTCGCCGCGCTCACCGCGGCCGGGGCCGCCCCCCGGCAGGTCCGCAGGCCCGAGGAGCTCGCCGAGGTCGCGGCCCTGGTGATCCCCGGGGGCGAGTCGACCACCATGTCCAAGCTGGCGGTCATCTTCGGGCTGCTGGAGCCGCTGCGCGAGCGGGTCCGGGCCGGGATGCCGGTGTACGGTACGTGCGCGGGCATGATCATGCTCGCGGACAAGATCCTCGACGGCCGGGACGACCAGGAGACCATCGGCGGCATCGACATGATCGTGCGCCGTAACGCCTTCGGCCGCCAGAACGAGTCCTTCGAGGCCGAGGTCGACATCCAGGGCATCGAGGACGGCCCGGTCGAGGGGGTCTTCATCCGCGCGCCGTGGGTCGAGTCCGTGGGCGGCGGTGCCGAGGTGCTCGCGACGTTCGACGGGCACACCGTCGCCGTCCGGCAGGGCAATGTCCTGGCGACCTCGTTCCACCCCGAGCTGACCGGGGACCACCGGGTCCACCGGCTCTTCGTCGAGATGGTGCGGGGCGCGTAGCGCTCGGTCGAGAGTGGTGGCGGGAGACCTCGCCGGAGGCTGGGCCGATCCCGGTAGGATCTCAGACGTTCGTACAGCAATGGGTTACGCGAAGGAGACAGGCGGATGTCCGGCCACTCTAAATGGGCTACGACGAAGCACAAGAAGGCCGTGATCGATGCCAAGCGCGGCAAGCTCTTCGCGAAGCTGATCAAGAACGTCGAGGTCGCGGCCCGGATGGGCGGCGCCGACCCGGAGGGCAACCCGACGCTCTTCGACGCCATCCAGAAGGCGAAGAAGAGCTCGGTTCCGAACAAGAACATCGACAGCGCGGTCAAGCGTGGTGCCGGTCTCGAGGCCGGTGGCGCCGAGTACGAGACGATCATGTACGAGGGCTACGGCCCCAGCGGCGTGGCCGTCCTCATCGAGTGTCTGACCGACAACCGCAACCGCGCGGCCTCCGACGTCCGCGTCGCCATGACGCGCAACGGCGGCTCGATGGCCGACCCGGGCTCCGTGTCGTACCTGTTCAACCGTAAGGGCGTCGTCATCGTCCCCAAGGGCGAGCTCGCCGAGGACGACGTGCTGGGCGCGGTCCTGGACGCGGGCGCCGAGGAGGTCAACGACCTCGGTGAGTCCTTCGAGGTCATCAGCGAGGCCACCGACCTGGTCGCGGTCCGCACCGCCCTCCAGGAGGCGGGCATCGACTACGACTCGGCCGATGCCAACTTCGTGCCCACGATGCAGGTCCAGCTCGAGGAAGACGCCGCGCGCAAGATCTTCAAGCTGATCGACGCTCTCGAGGACAGCGACGACGTGCAGAACGTCTTCGCCAACTTCGACGTCTCCGACGAGGTCATGGCCAAGGTGGACGCCTGACGGCGGATCGGCACGGCGGGGGAGGCCGTCGGTGTAGGCCCGGGGGGGGGGGGGGGGGGGCCCCCCCCCGCCCG
>NZ_JBHYVB010000418.1:0-3779 GCF_042750115.1 Streptomyces sp. NPDC059455 | reverse complement strand
CTGTAGTTATCGCCGGCCTCAGCCCCTACAACACCGCCGTCCACCAGCTCCGATCGGCCCGACCCGCCATAACCGACGCCCCCAGATAATTGCCGATATCCCGGTGCCGGGATAATGGCAAGAAGACCGCCGACCGCAAACGCAGCATCGTCGTCGACACCCTCGGCCTGTTACTGCTGGTCATGGTGACTGCCGCCAGCGTCTCGGACAACGAGGCCGGTATCCAGCTCCTCAGCCGCGTCGCCGCCGACCACCCCACCATCAGCAAGGCATGGGTCGACACCGGCTACAAGAAGAAGGCGATCGAGCACGGCGCCCTGCTCGGCATCGACGTCGACGTCGTCCCACGAAACCAGCAGGTCAAAGGCCTCTCCGTGATCCCGCGGCGCTGGGTCGCCGAGCGAAGTTTCGGATGGATCATGATGCACCGTCGCCTCGCCCGCGACTACGAGACCAAACCGGCGCACTCCGAGAGCATGATCCGCCTTGCGATGATCTCCAACCTCGCGAAACGAACAACCGGCGAAACATCCATAACTTGGCACAACCCATGAACTATCCCGTCTTCAACCGGAACATCCTCTCAGTCATGCCCTGCCCGAGTACCTATGCTCACGCGACGTCACCAACTATGGGGCTCTGCGCACCTGCCAGATGTTGAACGCCTGCGGGGTGTGTACGCGGCGACGGCCTGCATTGCGATGTCCACCGAGGCGTGCAAATCCTCGCGGTCGGCGCCGGCCGCGGCGTGGACGGCCAGGCCCTGGCTGAGGGTCGCGGCGAAGCGAGCCAGGGCCGCGATGTCGGTGCCGGGCGCGAGGTCGCCCTCCTCTGCCGCCCGGGCCAGGCGCTTCGCGAGCGCGCCCTCTATGGCGGCCCGGTAGTCGGTCAGAACCTCGGAGATGTCGCTGTTCGCCGGTGAGTTGGACAGGCCGCCCTGGATGGAGAGGCAACCGGGCGGGTGGCCGCCGCTGGTGGAGGCGTCGACGGCGACGCGCAAGTAGCTCTCGATGACGGCGTACGCGGTGGGCTGCTCCAGAGTGGCCAGTGCGCGCGCCGCGTAGGTGTCTCCGTAGCGGGCGACGGCGCGCCGGAACAGTTCTTCCTTGCTGCCGAAGACGGCGTAGAGACTCGGCTTGTTGATGCCCATGGCGCCGGTGAGCTCGCTCAGAGAGGCGCCCTCATAGCCGTGCGCCCAGAAGACATGGATCGCCCGGTCAAGGGCGTCGCCCTCGTCGAAGCTCCGCGGCCGTCCCCTGCCGCGCCGCTCGTCAACACTCATGAACTCCACCTTACCGCCCGGTACGACATTTTTTTACCGATCGGTACGCGGTCTGCTAGCGTGACGATGCAACCGAGCGGTACAAAATTTGAACCCCTCATGGGGCAGCTCGACGGCGGGATCGGCGCCGGAACCGTTCATCACGACACGCTGCCCCTCGCTCCTGGTGACGCCAGGACCCGCCCAGACCCTTTATCACCATCCGTCCGATCCGAACGAATAGGGAGCCCACCATGTCCAACGCCGACGTCGTACGTGCTTACTACGCCGCCCTCGCCACCGGTGACTTCGAGGCCGCACGCACCCTCACCGACCCGGAGATCGACTTCAACATCGCTCCCGGTTTTCCGGCCGGAGGCCGCTACCACGGACATGTCGACCTCTTCGAAGGTTTTTACCCGGCCTCATTCGAGGCGTGGTCCCACATCGAGGTCGAGGTCGACGAGTTCCTTGAGTTCGGCGACACCGTGATCTCGCTCGGTCGTTACGTCGGTACCACTCGTGCCAGCAACACCGAGTTCTCGTCGCCCTTTGCCCACGTCAACCGGGTCCGTGACGGCCGACTGGTAGCGGTGCATCAGTACGTCGACACCCTTGTGCTCGACCGGGCCATCGAGGGCAGGCCCCTGGCCCTCGACGAGAACCGACGCTGGGTGACCCGTGTGACCGAGCCGTCGGCGTCGTGAGCGAGCCGGGGCGGGGTGCTCGCGCGCTGTCGAACGCCGCGCCCCGGAACTCCCTCCGTCGGGACTGTAAATCGATCGGCTCTGGCTCGTAGTCGGTGGTGACGCCGGGTAGCCGTCAGGGCAGGAGGATGCGGTGCCGGAGAAGGTCGAATCTGGCGCGCCCGTGCATCTGTCTCATGATCCTCTTGGTGCGGGTGTTGACGCCTTCGGTGCGGCCATTGTGGTAGGGCAAGGTGAGGCCGGCGTTCACGGCGGGCCGGTCGATTTCGAGCCCGTTGGTGAGACTGTGCAGGTGGGGCAGGGCGACGGCGCGGGCGGCTGTGATCCAATCGGTGAGTTCCGTGTCGTTGCCCTCGGCTGGTTTCAGCAGAGCGGCGAAGTCGCGTACGAGATCGGCGAGTGCGGTCATCTCCGTGCAGGCTGCGGCGATCTTCTCCAGCAGGTCCGTTTCCTTCGGGCGTAGATTCTCGGGGTCGGTGAGCAGGAGGCGGGCGGCGTGACGCACCGTGGTGACGGGGCGGTCGCCCTCGGCACGGCCCTGGTTGAGGTAGCGGACCAGCAGGTTGGCGCTGCCGGTGTAGCCCAACTCCCGGATCTCTGCGAGGAGGTGGGTGACCGGGACAGCAGGTTCCTCGGCACGTCGCCGGCGCAGGTGCTCGCGGTAGGGGTCGACGAGGGTGGGCCGGTAGGCGGGGACGATGCGCAGGGCCTGGGGTTCGGGCATGCGGGCATAGCGTTTGACGGTGTTCAGGGCCAGGCCCAGACGGCGAGAACAGTCGAGCAGGCCGATACCTTGGCCGAGGAGATCGTGGATCTTGTTCCAGCGTTCGCGGGTGGTCTGCTCGCGTACTCCGCCGGGGCGAGGCGGGTTGATGGTGGCCCAGCAGCCGGCATGCGCGCGGACCTCGAGCTGGGCTTTGTCGCAGAAGTTGCGCCACAAATGCCATCGGTCGCTGACCTGCACCGCGTCGGGCAGGGCGCGGCGCACCGCCTCGGCGTAGGTGGCCGAACCGTCCCGGCACACGACCTCGACAGTGGGATGCTCGCGCAGCCAGGACTCCAGGGTGGCCATCTCTCGGTCGGGCAGGACCGCGATGCGTCGGCCGGTCTCGGCGTCCGTGACGATCGTGGCGTAGCGGTGGCGGCGGCGCAGGACGAAATCGTCCACGCCGATCACCCGAGGGATGGGCTGCGTGGGCAGCGGCAGGCGCCGCAGATGGCGCAATGCGGTGCTGCGGGAGACGGGCACGGCCAGCAGAACGGCCAGGCGAGCGGCCGCCCGGCCACATAACTCCCGCGCCACCTGGGATATCTGCCCGACAAGACGCACCGTGCGGCGCTGGTGGCGCTCCAGCAGTCCGGGAATCTGCTCGCGGAAGGTCTACCGCCGGCAGCCCAGGGACGGACAGGCCAGCCGCCGTACGCGCAGGTGGACGACAACCTGGCGGCCGTCGACCGGCACGTCCCTCACCGTTCGGCGGTGATACCCGTGCACCTTCGCCGTCGGCGTCCCGCACACCGGACACGGCACCGCCCCGTCCCGGCTCCGGGCCGAGACCACCACCGCGTCACCGCCGTCCGTCACGTCCTCGACGACCAGCGCCGAAAGCCCCGAAAACACCGTCCCCATAAGGAAGTTGATATCGACCACAAGATCATGATCAAGGGACACTACCCGGCGTCACCACCGACTACGAGCCAGAGCCACTCGTTTGACGGCTCTTCCTACTTCAGGTGGGGGCAACGGTCGCCAAGTGCTTGATCGATCTGGTGGAACACGCCGCCCTGGTCGATGCCTGGGGGAATGATCG
>NZ_JBHYVB010000417.1:0-3787 GCF_042750115.1 Streptomyces sp. NPDC059455 | reverse complement strand
GTCCGGGGGCGAAGCCCCTGCCACGCGGCGCAGCCGCATATCGCTGCCGCGGGAAGGGGGGGGGCGGGTCGCATCGATAAGCGGTTCCGCCGCGCGGCCCGCCGGACACCCCGTGGGCCCCGCCATGGCGGCTTCCCTGCCCCGGGGACGGAGCGAGGAGAGGTCAGCCGTCCTCGCTCCCGCCCCCGGGGCAGTCCGCGTCCAGCAGCGGGTCGATACCCGCCCGGAGGAACCGCAGCAGGGTGTCGTCCGACGTGGCGGCCAGCGCGGGTGAGCGGATGGCCAGGCGCAGCAGGGTGATGCCCATCAGCCACGCCGCCAGCAACTCGGCCCGCAGTTCGGCGTCCTCGCCCTCCAGACGCCGCGCGAACCCCTCCGAGAACACCTCGGTCACCTCCTCGCGGAGCCGCCCGACGGTCTCCTCCCGGCTGGAGGAGCGCAGCTTGGTCAGCAGCGGATGCGGGGCCTCTTCCTCGGTGGGCCCCATGGAGACCACATCGCAGATCCACGCCGACACCTCGTCCAGCGGCAGATGGCGCAGCGGCTCGAACAGGCCGTTGCTGGTCGACACGGCGTCGAACAGCGCCTCCTTTGAGCCGAAATAGCGGTAGACCAGGGCGGCGTCCACCCCCGCGTCCTTGGCGATGTCGCGCACGCTGCAGCCGTCGTAGCCGTACCTGGCGAACCGCAGCGCGGCGGCCCCCAGCAGGGCGCTGCGCGTGCCCGCCGCGTCGTATCTGCGGGCACGGCGGGGGTGGTCGTCGCACCCCCGTGAGTCGCTTGCCCGGTTCACTTGTCGTACCTCCGCCTGGACCGTGCCGTACATGCTGCCGGTTCAGCCTCGCATGTCCAGAAGTCATCCACTGTTGTCATCGCTTGTTGACCAAGTTGTGGGTCGGCGCGTTATGTTTTGTCAACGCGTGGTGACTTTGGTCGCCGCAAAGCGCGGTCCAGGCCGGACGACGGTGTCCGGCCTGCTCGTATCCCGACCGGGCGGCCCCGCGCCGCCCTCACCACGCGCCCGCATCTGACCCCCAGCAGAAGTGGTGATCCCCTGTGCAGATACGACGCGTCGCGGTGGTGGGCACCGGCTATGTCGGACTGACCACCGGCGCCTGTCTGGCCACCCTCGGCCATCGAGTGGTGTGCGCGGACACCGACCACCAGAAGGTCGAACGGCTCCGGCGCGGGCAGGTCGACATCCTCGAGCCCCGGCTGCCCGAACTCGTCCGGGAGGGACTGGACTCCGGGCGCCTCGCGTTCATCCGCGACACCCGGGCCGCGGTCGCCGACGCCGACGTGGTGTTCCTGTGCCTGCCGACCCCGATGGGCGTCGGTGGCGCCGCCGACCTGGCCGCCGTCGAGGCCGTGGCGGACCAGATCCGCGACGCGCTGCCGCGCGGCAGCGTGGTGGTCAACAAGTCCACCGTGCCCGTGGGCACCGCCGAGCGCGTCGCCGCGCTGCTGGACCGCCCCGACGTGGCCGTGGTGTCCAACCCGGAGTTCCTCCGCGAGGGTTACGCGGTGCGCGACTTCCTCCACCCCGACCGCATCGTGGTCGGCGCCACGGACCGGGACGCGGCGCGGCGGGTGGCGGACCTGTACGCCGGGCTGGACGCCCCACTGGTGCTCACCGGCGCCGCGGGTGCCGAACTCGCCAAGTACGCGGCCAACTTCTTCCTGGCCATGAAGCTCTCCTTCGCCAACAACCTCGCCACGCTCTGCGAGCACTTCGGCGCCGAGGTGGACGATGTGCTCACGGGCATCGGCCACGACCCCCGCATCGGCTCGGCGTTCCTCAAGCCGGGCCCCGGCTGGGGCGGCTCCTGCCTGCCCAAGGACACCCACGCCCTGCTGACGATCTGCCAGGAGTCGGGCGTGGACTTCCCGCTGCTGGGCGCCACCATCGAGACCAACGTCGAACACCAGCGGCGGCTCGTCGAGCGCGTGGTGGCCGGATGCACCACGGGCGACGGCTCGCTGCGCGGCGTACGGCTGGGCGTGCTCGGCCTGGCCTTCAAGGCGGGCACCTCCGATCTGCGCGACTCACCGGCCCTGGCCATCGCCCGGCTGCTCAAGGAACGGGGCGCCGAACTCCACGCCTACGACCCCGCGCTCAGCGAGACCCGCCCCGACCTCAGTGATCTGCTCACCCTCGCGGACACCCCCGAGGAGGCCCTCCGGGGAGCGCGCGCCTGTCTCGTCCTGACCGAGTGGCCGGAGTTCCGAGCCCTCGACTGGGAGCGCGTCGCCGGACTGCTCGGGTCCCCGGTCGTCTACGACTTCCGCAACCTCCTGGACCCCGACCGGCTGCGCCGCGCCGGACTCAGCTGTGAGGGCATCGGCCGCACGCCCGCGATGGCGCGCTGACCGCCCCGCCCCTCCCTCGCCATACCTCTCGCCGTATCTCTCCCGTACGAGACCCTTCCCACAGAAAGGCCCCTGCGTTGCGGGTTATGTTCACCACGCTCGCCAGCCCCTCCCACGGCCGGGCGCAGCTTCCCCTGGCCCGGTCCCTCGCGGCGGCCGGCCATGAGGTGCTGGTGGTCACCACTCCGGCCCTCGTCCCCGTCTTCGAACGGGAGGAGGTGCGGGTGACGAGCGCCATCAGCGACTTCAGCCCGTCCTCCTTCCTCGGCTCCGTCCTGGCCGAGGAGACCGGACAGGCCGGTCTGCACAACCTGGACGAAGCCGAGCGGCACGCGGTCATGCTGCGCGTCATGTGCAAGGTCGTGTCCGGCCCGATGGCCACGATGCTCCTGGACACCGTGCTCCCCGTGGCACGGGACTTCCGCCCCGACCTCATCCTGCGCGACGGCATGGACCTCAGCGCCTGTGTCATCGCCGAAACCCTCGGCATACCCCAGCTGCCCACCCCCTCCGGGGCCGTCAACAGCTTCGACCCGGCCGAATTGCTGCCGGGCCTCAACGCCCTGCGGAAGCGGCAGGGGCTGGCCACCCCCGAGGACCCGCTGTCGATCGTGCCGCACGGGCGCATCGACTACGTACCACCGGCGTTCTCCTTCGCCCGTCATCAGCCCGCCACCTGGGCCTACCGGCAGACGGTGGACGTGGACCGCGGTGCCGTGCTGCCGGGCTGGGTCGCGGAACTGCCCACCGACCGGCCCCTGGTGTTCGCCGCCATCGGCACCGCGATCCCCATGTTCCACGACAGCTCACGCGAGGCGGACGTGTCCGCGCCGGCGCCCATGCCGATGCCGATGCCGGACCCGGTGGACACGCTGCACGCCATGGTGCAGGGGGTGTCGCGGCTGGAGGAGTGCACCGTCATCCTCGCCACCGGGGGCATCCCCGTGGACACCGACGGGGTGCCGCCGCATGTGCACATCACCGAGCGGCTGCCCCAGCCACTGCTGCTGGAATCCGTGGACCTGTTCCTCACCCACGGCGGCTTCAACAGCATCCGCGAATCGCTGCGCACGGCGACACCGATGGCGGTGCTGCCCCAGTTCGGCGACCAGCCCGGCAACGCACAGCGGGTCGAGGAACTCGGCCTCGGCCGGCGCATCACCGACGCCACACCGGACGGCATCACCGCCGCCTGCCGTGCTGTGCTGGCCGACGACGGCTGCCGCGCCCGGGTCCGCCGGGCGCGGCTGGAGATGCTGGCGCTGCCGGAGATCGACAGCGCCGTCCCCGACCTGGAGAAGCTCGCCGGATAACACCCCGACCCCCCCGGGCCCGGAGCCCCCCCCCCCCCCGCGCCGCCCGCACACACCCCCCCGGGTGCAGCCCCCCCCCCCCGACCCCCCCCCCGCGACCGAGC
>NZ_JBHYVB010000416.1:0-3907 GCF_042750115.1 Streptomyces sp. NPDC059455 | reverse complement strand
ATTTGCGGCTCCGCCGCGTGGTCCCCCGGACACCCCGTAGCCGTCCCCACGGGGCGGGGCCCGGGTCAGCGGGGCGGACGGACGCGATACGGATAGTGGTCGGCGACCACACGCGCCATGGCGCCGTTGCGGTCGGCGGCCACTTCCTTCGCCGAGAAGTACACATTGCCGCGCACCTGGGGAAAGCCCCGGTCGAAGGTGAGGTGCCGGGACAGCTCCGCCGGGTCCTGCCAGGGCGCGGGCTGCGCCGGATCGCCCGCCTTGTAGAGCGCCTCGCCGATGTAGAGGTTCACCCCGGTGCCCCGGACCGCCTCCGACCACCAGGGGACGAGCACGGCGTAGTCGGCGGCGGCGAAGCCGATGTTCCAGTAGACCTGCGGGACGACGTAGTCCAGCCACCCCCGCCGCACCCAGCCACGGGTGTCCGCGTAGAGGTCGTCGTAGGTCTGCACCCCCGCCGTGGTGGCGGAGCCGAGCGGGTCGGTGGCCTGGTTGCGCCAGACGCCGAACGGGCTGATGCCGAACCGCACCCGCCGCCCCCGACGTCTGACGCGCACGGCCGTCTCGTATACCAGGCGGTCGATGTTGTTCCGCCGCCAGGCCGCCCGGTCCGGGAAGCCCGCGCCGTAGCGCTCGTACGCCGCGTCGTCGTCGAAGACCTGGCCGGCCACCGGATAGGGGTAGAAGTAGTCGTCCCAGTGGACGGCGTCGATGTCATAGCGGGCGACCGCGTCCAGCATGGCGTCCTGGACGAAGCGGCGGACCTCCGGCAGCCCGGGGTTGTAGTAGAGCTTCCCGCCGTACGGCACGACCCACTCGGGGTGCACCCGGGCCGGATGGGTGGGAACCAGCCGCGAGGGGTCGGTGTGGTTGGCGATCCGGTACGGGTTGAACCAGGCGTGCAGCTCCAGACCGCGCCGGTGCGCCTCGCGCACGGCGGTGCCCAGCGGATCCCAGCCCGGGTCCTTGCCCTGGACGCCGGTGAGGCACTCCGCCCACGGCTCGTACGGTGAGGGCCACAGCGCGTCCGCCGTCGGCCGCACCTGGAAGACCACCGCGTTGAGCCGGCGGCTCACGGCGGTGTCGAGGAAGCCCAGCAGCTCGGCCCGCTGCCGCTCCGCGGGGAGACCGGGCCTGGACGGCCAGTCGCGGTTGGCGACGGTGGCCAGCCACATCCCGCGGAACTCGGGCCGGTGCCCACCGCCCCGCCCCTCCGCCAGCGCGTCACCCGCCGTGACGGTGGCGGCCAGGGCTCCGGCGGCCGCCACCGTGAGACTTCTGCGCGTGATCCGACCCATGAAACTCAACTCCTCGCCCCAGGGACCTGCACGGCAACTCCCGCTGATGATGGGGCCCTTGTGGGGCGCCCGGCAATGCTTACCGCGAATCCGGGACGGTCAGTCCCAACACCCCTTGAGGACCCCTTGACTTCACCCTTCTCGCACGGCCATCCGGCCGCTAGCATCGGATGACGCTACGCATGGGAGCGCTCCCAAATACCCTCGCCCGCATGGCCCTCACGCCTCACTACCCCCACGTCCGGAGAGGAAGTTCCCGTGCGCAGCAACGGCAGAAGACCGGTCGGCGCGCTCATGGCCGCGCTGGCACTCGTCGGCGGCTTACTCACCGCGGCGGCCTCCCCCGCCGCGGCCCGCCCCGAAGCCGCCCCCGCCCGGGGCACCGCCCAGGCCGACGCCTACACCTGGAAGAACGTCCGCGTGGACGGCGGCGGCTTCGTCCCCGGCATCGTCTTCAACCGCAAGGAGAAGAACCTCGCCTACGCCCGCACCGACATCGGCGGGGCGTACCGCTGGGACCAGTCCGGCAAGCGGTGGGTGCCGCTGCTGGACTCGCTGGACTGGGACCACTGGGGCTGGACCGGGGTGGTGAGCCTGGCCAGCGACTCGGTGGATCCCAACAAGGTCTATGTGGCGGCCGGTACGTACACCAACAGCTGGGACCCGGGCAACGGCGCGATCCTGCGCTCGTCCAACCGGGGCGCCAGCTGGCAGTCCACCACCCTCCCCTTCAAGCTGGGCGGCAATATGCCCGGCCGCGGCATGGGTGAGCGGCTGGCGGTGGACCCCAACCGGAACAGCGTGCTCTACCTCGGCGCGCCGAGCGGGAACGGGCTGTGGCGCTCGACCGACTCCGGTGTCACCTGGTCGAAGGTGACGTCCTTCCCCAACCCCGGCACATACGTCCAGGACGCGAGCGACACCAGCGGCTATCTGAGCGACAACCAGGGCGTGGTGTGGGTGACCTTCGACGAGCGCACCGGCTCCGCCGGCAGCGCCACGAAGACCATCTACGTGGGCGTGGCCGACAAGGACAACACCGTCTACCGCTCGACCGACGCGGGCGCCACCTGGTCGCGGGTGGCCGGTCAGCCCACCGGATTTCTCTCCCACAAGGGCGTCCTGGACGCCAAGAACGGCTATCTGTACCTCACCACCAGCGACAAGGGCGGCCCGTACGACGGTGAGAAGGGCCAGGTGTGGCGGTACACCACGGCCACCGGGGAGTGGAAGAACATCAGCCCCATGACGGACGCCGACACCTACTTCGGCTACAGCGGACTCACGGTGGACCGCCAGAAGCCGGGCACGCTGATGGTGACCGGCTACAGCTCCTGGTGGCCGGACACCCAGATCTTCCGCTCCACCGACTCCGGTGCCACCTGGACCCGGGCCTGGGACTTCACCAGCTATCCGAACCGGTCCTTCCGCTACACCCAGGACGTCAGTGCCGTCCCCTGGCTGACCTTCGGCACCAACCCCACCCCACCCGAAGTCACCCCGAAGCTGGGCTGGATGACCGAGGCGCTGGAGATCGACCCGTTCGACTCCAACCGGATGATGTACGGCACGGGGGCGACGGTCTACGGCACGGAGAACCTCGGAAACTGGGACACGGGCGGCAAAATCGCCATCACGCCCATGGTCAAGGGCCTGGAGGAGACGGCGGTCAACGATCTGGCCAGCCCGCCCACCGGCGCCCCGCTGCTCAGCGCGCTCGGTGACATCGGGGGCTTCCGCCACACCGATCTCGACGCGGTGCCCGCGAGGATGTACACCTCGCCGACGTTCACCACGACCACCAGCCTGGACTACGCCGAGACCAGCCCGAACACCGTGGTCCGGGTGGGCAACAACGACTCCGCGCCGCGGATCGCGTTCTCGACCGACAACGGCGCCAACTGGTTCCAGGGCAGCGAGCCGTCCGGGGTCACCGGCGGCGGCACGGTAGCCGCGGCGGCCGACGGCAGCGGCTTCGTCTGGGCCCCGGAGGGCACCTCGGCCGTCTACCACACCACCGGTTTCGGCAACTCGTGGTCCGCGTCGAGCGGCATCCCGGCCGGGGCGGTCGTGGAGTCCGACCGCAAGAACCCCAAGAAGTTCTACGGCTTCAAGGCGGGCACCTTCTACGTCTCCACCGACGGCGGCGCCACCTTCACCGCCAGGGCGTCCTCCGGACTGCCGGCCGACGGCCCGGTGCGGTTCAAGGCGCTGCCGGGCGCCGAGGGCGACATCTGGCTCGCGGGCGGCGGCACGGGCGGGGCGTACGGGCTGTGGCACTCCACGGACTCCGGCGCGTCCTTCACCAAGCTGAGCGGTGTCCAGCAGGCGGACACCATCGGCTTCGGCAAGGCGGCGCCGGGCGCCTCGTACCAGACGCTCTACACCAGCGCGAAGATCGGCGGCGTACGCGGCGTCTTCCGCTCCACGGACGCCGGGGCGAGCTGGACCCGGATCAACGACGACGCCCACCAGTGGGGCTGGACGGGCGCCTCCATCACCGGCGACCCACGGGTCTACGGACGGGTCTACCTGGCCACCAACGGGCGCGGCATCCTGCGCGGCGACATCTCCTGACGGCGAGGGCGGGCCGGGGCCGGGTTTCCGGC
>NZ_JBHYVB010000415.1:0-3955 GCF_042750115.1 Streptomyces sp. NPDC059455 | reverse complement strand
GGCGAACAGGGCGATCTGGGCGTGGTCGGTGCGTTGGAGCGTCTCGTTCTGGTCGGGGTCGAACATGACTTCGCGTAGTCCGGGGGTGGCGAGTGCGAAGATCTCGTCCAGTGCCTGGGCGAAGACGGGGAAGTGTTCGTACAACTGCCGTCCCATACCGGGGCGTTGGGAACCCTGTCCGGTGAACATCACCGCCAGCGGCCCGCGCCGCGGCGGGGTTGGCCGTACGGCGCGGAGCGCGGCGACGAACTCCTCGCGGGTCTCCCCGACGACCACAGCGCGGTGCGGCAGGGTGGCACGGGTGGTGTTGAGGGTGTGCGCCACGTCGCCGAGCGGCGCCTCGTCCTCCTCGACATGCGCGGCGAGCCGTTCGGCCAGGGCGGTCAGCGCGGGCGCGGTGTGTGCGGACAGCACCCAGGGCACCGGTCCGGCCGGCGGCGTCTCCGGCACGTCGGGCTCCGGGGCCGCGGGGGCTTGCTCGAGGACCACGTGCGCATTGGTGCCGCTGATGCCGAACGACGACACCGCGGCGCGCCGCGGGCGCTGGTCGGTGCTCGGCCAGTCCCGGGCCCCGGTCAACAGCCGGACCTCGCCCGCCGACCAGTCGACGTTCGGCGTCGGCTCGCTGACGTGCAGCGTTCTGGGCATCACACCGTGGCGCATGGCCATGACGGCTTTGATGACGCCGGCCACTCCGGCAGCGGCCTGGGTGTGGCCGATGTTGGACTTCAGCGACCCGAGCCACACGGGCTGGTCACGGTCCTGCCCGTAGGTGGCGATCAGGGCCTGGGCCTCGATCGGGTCACCGAGCCCGGTACCTGTGCCATGCGCCTCCAGCAGGTCCACGTCGGCCGCGGTCAGCCTGGCGTCGGTGAGCGCCTCGCGGATGACGCGTTGTTGGGAGGGGCCGTTGGGGGCGGTGAGGCCGTTGGAGGCGCCGTCCTGGTTGACGGCGGTGCCGCGTACCACGGCGAGTACCGGGTGTCCGAGTCGCAGGGCGTCGGACAACCGCTCCACCAGCAGCAGGCCGACGCCCTCGCTGAGCACGGTGCCGTCCGCGGTCGCGTCGAAGGCCTTGCACCGCGCGTCGACGGCCAGCCCCCGCTGCCGGCTGAACTCTACGTACGGGTACGGAACGGACATCACCGTGACGCCGCCGGCGACGGCGAGTGAGCAGTCTCCGGAGCGCAGCGCCCGCACGGCGAGGTGCAGGGCGACCAGCGAGGAGGAGCAGGCGGTGTCCAGTGAGACGGCCGGGCCCTCGAAGCCGAAGGTGTACGAGACCCGCCCCGAGGCCACGCTCGACGCGCTGCCGTTGCCGAGGTAGCCCTCCAACTCGGCGGGGAAGCCGCGCAGGCGGGTCACGTAGTCCTGGTACATGATGCCGGTGAAGACGCCGGTGCGGCTGCCGCGCAGGGTGGTCGGGTCGATGCCGGCGCGTTCCAGGACCTCCCAGGTGGTCTCCAGCAGCAGCCGCTGCTGCGGGTCCATGGCCAATGCCTCGCGTGGCGAGATGCCGAACGGGTCCGGATCGAACGCGCCGGCCCGGTCCAGGAAGCCGCCCTCGCGGACGTACGCGGTGCCGGGGTGGTCGGGGTCCGGGTCGTACAGGGTGTCCAGGTCCCAACCGCGATCGGTGGGGAACGGCGAGACCGCGTCTCCGCCCGAGGCCATCAGCTCCCAGAGCGACTCCGGCGAGTCGATCCCGCCGGGCAGCCGGCAGGCCATTCCCACGATGGCGACCGGCTCGGCCGCCCCCTCCTGGAGCGAGGCGTTCTCCCGGCGCAGCCGGGCGTTCTCCTTGGCCGACACGCGCAGCGCCTCGACAAGCTGTTCATTGGTCATCGTCGCGCCCCTCAGGCTCCGGTTCCGTCCATCACGTGCCGGATCAGCGCCTCGGCATCCATGGCGTCAATCAGGCCGGCCTCGTCGGGCTCGGCCGCGTCCGGTGTCCGCGCCGGGTCGGGACCGGCCAGCTTCAGCAGCGTCTCCAGCACCCCGGCCTCGCGGAACCGGGCGACCGGCACCCGCTCCAGAACCCGGCGCAACTCCCGTTCGTCCAGGTCGTCGTCGGGCCCGGCGGCCGTCGGGGCGGGGGAGACCTGGTCCAGCAGGTACCGTGTTACGGCGCCGGCCGCCGGATGGTCGAAGACGAGCGTGGCGGGCAACTGGAGCCCGGTCATCGCCGACAGCCGGTTGCGGAACTCCACGGCGGTCAGGGAGTCGAAGCCGAGGCTCTTGAACGCTTGGTCCGGCTCGATGGCGCCGGGGTCCGGATGCCCGAGCACCTGGGCCACCTGCTCGATCACCGACGCCAGCACCGACCGCTCACGGGCATCCGGGGCGAGCGTCGCGATCCGTTCCGTCCACGGCTCGGCCCCGCCCGCGTCCGCCCCGACGGCCGTTCGGAGTGGCGCGCGCGCCAGCCCACGGAGCAGAACCGGCACCGCGCCGGAGCGGCCGATGGCGGGCAGGTCGAACGTGGCCGTCACCACCTGTCCGAGGTCCGTGGCCAGCGCCCCATCGAAGAACTCCAGCCCCTGCTCGTCGGTGAGCGGCCGCAGCCCGGCACGGGCCAGGCGGTCGTGGTCGGTTTGGGTGAGGTGGCGGGTCATGCCGCTGGTGCGTTCCCAGGATCCCCAGGCGAGTGAGGTGCCGGGGAGGCCGTGGCGGCGACGGTGGGTGATGAGGGCGTCGAGGAAGCTGTTGGCGGCGGCGTAGTTGGCCTGCCCGGCGCTGCCGAGCACGCCGGCCAGTGAGGAGAAGACCGTGAAGAGGGTCAGGTCTTGGTCTTGGTCTTGGGTGAGTTCGTGCAGCCACCAGGCGGCGTCGGCTTTGGGGGCGAAGGTGGTGGCCATCGCTTCGGCGTCCAGGTGCTCGACGGTGGCGTCGGCCAGTGCCCCGGCGGTGTGCACGACGCCGGTCAGCGGGCCGGCCTCGTCGACGAGTGCGGCGAGTGCGGCACGGTCGGTGAGGTCGCAGGAGCGGACGCGGACCTGGGCGCCGAGCTGTTGGAGCTCGGCGATGAGCTCGGTGGCGCCGGGCGCGTCGGGCCCCTGGCGGCTGGCCAGGACGAGGTCGCGCACGCCGTGCTCGGTCACGAGGTGGCAGGCGATGAGGGAGCCGAGGCTCCCGGTGCCGCCGGTGATCAGCACGGTTCCTTCGCCGATCGCCACCGGCTCGGTGGGAGCGACCACGGTCAGTCGGGGGAGGGTGATGGCGCCGTCGCGGATGCGGGCTTGGGGTTCGCCGGAGGCGATCAGGGTGGGTAGTGCCTTGCGGGAGGTGGGGTGGTTGTCGGTGTCGATGAGGATGATGCGGTCGGGGTGTTCGGTTTGGGCGGTGCGGATGAGTCCCCAGACTGCTGCGCCGGCGAGGTCGTCGTAGGTGGCTTCGACGACGAGGGGGGTGGTGGTGTTCTGGGCCAGGTGTTGTTGGACGCGGGTCAGGGTTTGGGCGGTGATGCGGTGGGTGTCGGCCAGGACGTCGTCGCCGACCGTCGGCACCGCATACCGCTCGAACTCCACGGCGCCGCCCGACCTGCCGGCGCCGGACCAGGCGGTCCACTCCGGGTGGTACAGCGGCCCGGAGCGCGCACTCGCCGAACGCAACTGCTCGGGGCTGATCACCCGGCTCGCCAGCGTCTCCACCGTCACCACCGGCTGGCCGGACGGGTCGAACGCGCGCAGGCTCGCGGACCCCGACGCGTCCCACTCCAGCTCGACCCGGAGGCGGGTTGCGCCGGTGGCGTGGAGGGTGACGCCGGTCCAGGCGAAGGGCAGTCGGATCTCGTCCCCGTCGGAGACCGCGACCAGTGCGTGGAGGGCGGCGTCGAGGAGTGCGGGGTGGATGCCGTAGCCGTCGGTGGTGTCGGTGTTGTCGGGGAGGCGGACGTCGGCGAAGAGGTGGCTGTCTTGGCGCCAGAGTGCGTGGAGTCCTTGGAAGGTGGGGCCGT
>NZ_JBHYVB010000414.1:0-4002 GCF_042750115.1 Streptomyces sp. NPDC059455 | reverse complement strand
CCGGAACGCCCACCGGCACCGTCACCTTCTCCTTCGGGGACGGCACACCGACCGCCACGGCGCCGGTCGCCGGGGGCGTGGCCACCGTGACCCACACGTACAGCACCGCCGCGGGCAGCCCTTTCACGGTCACCGCCACCTACAACGGCGACACCGGCTTCGCGCCCTCCACCGGCACCGACACCCAGACCGTCAACAAGGCGGCCACCACGACGGCGGTGTCCTCCTCGCCCGACCCCGGTGTCACCGGCCAGAGCGTCACCCTCACCGCCACCGTCACCGCGTTCGCCCCGGGCGCCGGAACGCCCACCGGCACCGTCACCTTCTCCTTCGGGGACGGCACACCGACCGCCACGGCGCCGGTCGCCGGGGGCGTGGCCACCGTGACCCACGCCTACGCGGGGACCTCGGGCAGCCCGTACACCATCACCGCCACCTACAACGGCGACAACGGCTACACCTCGTCCACCGGCACCGACACCCAGACGGTCAACAAGGCGGCCACGACGACCACCGTCGCCTCCACGCCCGACCCCAGCGTCACCGGCCAGACCGTCACGCTCACCGCCACCGTGGCATCGGTCCTCCCCGGCGCCGGAATCCCGACCGGGACGGTCACCTTCTCCTTCGGGGACGGCGCACCGACCGTCACCGCGCCGCTGTCCGGAGGCACGGCCACCACCACCCACGCCTACACCACCAGGACCGGCAGCCCCTACCCGGTCACCGCCACCTACAACGGCGACACCAACTACACGACCTCCACCGGCACCGACAGCCAGGCCGTGGGCCGGGCGGCCACCACCACGACCGTGGTCTCCGCGCCGGACCCGTCCGCGACCGGGCAGTCCGTGACCCTCACCGCTACCGTGGCATCCCTCTCCCCCGGCGCCGGAACCCCCACCGGCACCGTGACCTTCAGCTTCGGCGACGGTACGGGCAACAGCACCGTGACCCTCTCCGGCAGCGTCGCGACCGTCAACCACACCTACACCACCAGGACGGGCAGCCCCTTCCCCATCACGGCCACCTACAACGGGGACACCAACTTCAGCGCGTCCAGCGGCACCGACACCCAGACCATCAACAACAAGGCCGCGACCACCACCACGGTGACCTCGACCCCCGACCCCTCGGTGGTGGGTCAGTCGGTGACCATCAGGGCGACGGTCTCGTCCGCGTCCGGCGCCCCGGTCGGAGCGGTCACCTTCTCCTTCGGCGACGGCACCAACACCGCCGTGGGCATCCTCTCCGGCGGCATCGCGACCGTCACCCACACCTACACGACCACCACCGGGAGCCCGTTCACCATCACGGCCACCTACAACGGGGACACCAACTTCAGCGCGTCCAGCGGCACCGACACCCAGACCGTGAACAAGGCGGCCACCACCACGGCCGTGGTCTCCTCCCCGAATCCCTCTTTGGTGAGCGATCCGGTGACGGTCACCGCGACCGTGTCCCCCGTCGCCCCCGGCGTGGGGACGCCCACCGGGACCGTCACCCTGGCCATCACCGATCGCACCCCCCAGGTGGTGACGCTGGTGAACGGCACCGCCTCCGCGACGTTCAACCCGCTGCAGAAGGGGACGCACACCGTCACCGCCAACTACCACGGCGATGTCAACTTCGCGGCCTCCTCGGCGTCCATCACCCAGACGGTGAACACCGGTTCGGGGTAGCCCGCCGGGCTCATGTCCGGTCCGCCGCCTCGGCGGGTGCCTCCGCGTCCGCCTCGGGGCGGCGGTACATCCGGGTGGCGGTGATCTGGCCGTGCACCTGCTGCTCCTCCTCCGGCTCGCGGACCGGCAGACCCGGCCGCAGATGCTCCTCGACGCTGATGTACTTCAGCCCGGCCCGCAGATCCGCGTCATTGCGGAGCCGGATCACCAGCGGGAACTCGGCCAGCGCCGTGGTGTCGAACAGCCCCGTCGTATAGAGCAGCTGCACCCCCAGCGCGTCCGCCACCGCCCGCTGGAGCTCCAGCAGATAGGTGGCGTTGGCGCGGCCGAGGGGGTTGTCGAGGAAGAGCGTGCCCGCGTGGCGGTGCTTGTCCCGGCCCCGGTCGTTGCTGCGCAGGGCCGCCATCGTGCAGTACAGCGCGATGGCGGCGGTCAGCAGCTGGCCGCCGGAGAACACATCGCCCATCTGCCCCACCGGCACCCGCTCGGCCCGCAGCACCGCGTCCGGATTGAGAATCTCCACGGCCACTCCGCGCGGCTGGAGCGCGGCATGGACCCCGCGCAGCAGCAGCGACATGCCGTCCCGGCGCAGATCGGAGTTCTTCCGGACGGCGGAGCGGGTGGCCTCGTCGATGACCTCGCCGAGCCGCTCGGTGAGCGAGGCCTGGTCGGGGTCCTCGAAGCGGATCCGCAGGAACTCCTGGCCCGACCACTCGCCGAGCCCCTCCGGGAGCCGGGAGAGCCGCTGCGCCGAACGCAGCGTGGCGAGGCAGGACTCGACGAGGCCGCGCAGCCGGTCCACGATCGAGTCGCGGTTGCGCTCCAGCTGCTCCAGCTCGTCGGTGAGCACACGCAGCCGGGGCGCGAACGCCTCGGCCCAGGCGGCGGCGTGCTCGGGCAGCGCGGCCGCGGGGAGCTCCCGGATCTGCTGGCGGGCGGGGGTGCGCACCTGCTCGTAGCGGGTGGAGTTGGCGTGCCGTACGAGGACGTCGCTCGCCTCCCGCACCGACGACTCGGCCGCCGACAGGTCGGCGGCGCAGCCGCGCAGTGAGCGGCGGGTCTCGGCGGCGGCCTGACGGGCCTCGGCGAGATCCCCGGCGTACGGCTCGGGCCGCTCGCCGTCGTCCTCCGCGCCGGGGCCGTCCCGCAGCAGATCCCGCAGCAGGGCGGCGGTCTCGTCGAAGCCGCCCGCGGCGTCCTCGGCGGCGCGGTGGGCGCGCACCATGTCGGCGTGGGCGGTGCGGGCGGTGTCCAGGGCGTCCGTACGGGCGGCCAGTTCACCGTTGGCGGTGCGCAGCAGCTCCTTCGCCTGCTCGGCGTCGGCCGGGACCGTCTCCTCCGGCAGCTCGGTGTGGGCCTCGCCGTCGGCGGGGGCCAGCCGCTCGGCCTCGCCGCGCAGCCGGCCCAGCTGCTCGCTCGCCGCCGACGCGCGGCTCTCCAGCATCTGGACCAGCGATTCGGCGCGGGCGGCGGCGGCCTGCCGGGAGGGGCCGTCGGCGCCGTCGGTGCCCTCCAGGAGCTGGGCCGCGCGGGTGCGGACCTTGTTGGTGAGCCGGTCGAGGGTGGCGAGGGCCGCGCTCTCGTCGCTTTCGGCGCGGGCCTGTTCGGCGCGGAGGTCGGCGCCGACGCCGACCTTCTCGTAGACCTGGGAGGCGGCGCGGTAGGCCTCGCGGAGCGCGGGCAGCGAGGCGGAGGGCGGCTCGGTGGCCTCACCGAGGTCGTCGGGGGCGCCCGCGATCTCCGCGCGCTCGGCGCGCAGGGCACGGGCGGTACGGCGCGCGTCGTCGGCCGCGCGCTGGGCGGCGCGCCGGTCCTCGTCGGCGGCGCGGGCCCGGTCCACACAGCCCGCGGCGCGCTCCTCGTACTCGACGGCCTCCTCGGCCAGTTCGCGCAGCCGGGTCTGCCAGGTGGCGCGCTCCCGCAGCCGGTACGCCAGACCGGCCAGCGCGTCCGCCACCCGGCGGGCCCGCTGCGCCGCCTCCTGGCGCTCGTCCCGGACGCGGGCGGCCTCGGTGGCGGCCTCGTCGGCCTCGGCCCGTGCCGTACGTGCCTCCACGAGGTCGCGCTGCGCGGTGTCGGCGGTCTCCCGTCCGGTCTCGGCCGCGGCCGCGAGCTCCGCGAGCCGCCCGGGCGGGCAGCCGGTGCGCCAGGAGGCGAGCCGCGCGGACAGCGCCCGGTCCCCGGCCAGCCGCGCGGCGAGCGCCCTGATCTCCTCGTCCCGCGCGGTGGCACGGGCCCGCAGCCCGCGCCGCTCGTCGTCGGCGGCGCGCTCGTCGTGCATCGCCGGGTTCGGCGGCACGAGGAAGACCCCGCTGTCCTC
>NZ_JBHYVB010000413.1:0-4053 GCF_042750115.1 Streptomyces sp. NPDC059455 | reverse complement strand
GGTCCCGGAGCCGGCGGACACGGACGACGAGCGGTCATCACACACCCCTGCGCGTCCTTCTGCAGCGCTCCCGACCCGATGTCAACAAACCACCGGTAGTAGGAGGGGCCCGGGGTTTCGCCTCATGGGTTCGTTCCGGTGAGCAAGACGCCTCGCTTATGCGGCCCGGCCTGGTGCTGGGAACGTCGGCATCCCAGCACATCCGGCGCCAGGAGGACGCAATGCACACGGAGAAGATCAGCAGAAGGGCGATCATCAGGAGAGGTGCCGCGGCCGCCGGCTGCACGGCCCTGGTCCTCGTCGCGGGCTGCACGTCCGGTTCCACGGATTCGGCCGGGGTGTCCTCGGCGGGGAAGCCGACGGTGCGGGTCGCCCTCGGTGTGGACGCCTCGTACGCCCCGTTCTACCTCGCCGTGGAGCGCGGCATGTTCGCCAAGGCGGGGGTGAACGTGGTGCTGGTGAAGACCGAGGGCGGTCCGGCGGCGTCCCAGGCGGTGACGGCGGGCACCGCGCAGATCGCGGCCAACGCCGATTCCACCGCACTGCCGCTGATGGTGAACGATCCCGGTCTGCGGGCGCTCGGCGTCTTCCAGTCATCCGACCGCTACCTCAAGGTCGTGCTGCGCGACGGCATCACGTCACCGAAGCAGATCAAGACGATGGCGTCGATCGGCGGCCTGGGCCTGTACGCGACACACGAGTACCTGCGGCACAACGGCATCGATCCGAAGTCCGTGAAGATCCTGCAGAGTTCGCCGCCGGAGATCCCGGGGATGCTGGAGCAGGGCTCGATCGACGGCTACATCCTGTTCGAGCCGTGGGCGGCCCGCGGTGCCGCGGCGGGCGGGCACATCGCCGGGCGCATCGGTGACTTCGGGGTGAAGTATGCGCAGTGGCTGCTCGCCGAGCAGCGCTGGCTGAAGGACAACGAAGAGGTCGCCGGTAAGATCTTGAAGGTGGTGGCCGCCGCGGACAAGCTCGTCACCGACGATCCCGCCGCCGCGGCGAAGGCCTCGAAGCAGCAGGTCAAGCTGCCCGAGGAGCAGACGAAGAAGGTGCTGCCGGAGATCACCTTCGCCACCCGTGGCATCAACGACGCCGACGTCGCCGAGTCGAAGAAGATCGTCGACTTCCTCCTCGGCCAGAAACTGATCAAGAAGTCGCCCGACCTGCGGACGACTCTGCTGAAGGGCTGGTACGAGCAGCACGCCAAGTAAGGCCGACCTGTCCTGTGACGCAGGGAGCACCGTCGTCCTTGAACACCGAGACGTCGAGCGTCACCCGCACTCCCCCGTCACAGGGCTCGGCCGTGTGCACCGTCCCCGTCCAGGTGAGTGGCTCACCGGCCACGGCGGTGGCGCGGTTGCGCCGGCTCACCGACGTGAGGCGCGCTCCGGGCCCGGCCCACTCGAGCGCGTACCGGCCGAGCATCTCGCCGTGCAGCGTCGACTGCACGACCACGTCCGCGAAGCCCTCCGACGCGGCGAACTCGGCGTCGTAGTGGATGCGGTGCGCGTTCCACGACACGGCGCTGAACCGGAACAGCTGCACCCTGCTGTGGGAGTACGCGCGCGGTGGGCAGACCTGCCCGGCGACCGGGGCGGCCGGCGCCTTGGCCGTCATGCGGCGGCCCCGCTCTCGTCGTCCTGAGCGTCGTCAAGCGCTTCGAATACCACGATCGTCTCGTCCTTGGTCATGAGGTGTTCTCCGTCCTCAGCCCTGTGGCGGGTGGTCACGCCGAGCAGCATGAACTCACCCGAGCGGCCACGGCGGAGGTCGGCGGAGGTGACCGCCCGGGTGGCGGTGACCCGCGGGCCCGCGACCGCGGGCCTGCCCAGCCGCACCGCCTGGCCGCCGTGCACCTGGCGGACCCGCAGTCCCTGGGTGCACGGCGACTCGCGGGCGGCCAGTTCCTCCGGGCGCAGTCCGTCCTCCGCCGGGCCGTCCTCCCAGCTCAGCGTCCCGGAGAGGAACAGGGCGGGTGGCTTCGACAACTTCTCCCGCCGCCTCCTGGGCGCGGGCGGTGCGGATGTAGTCGACATCGTTGACGGCGGCGGCGTAGCGGCAGAAGTCCTTCACCGTGAGCACGCCGCACTCCTCGTCCTCCCACTGCCCGATCAGCTTCCGGGCCCGGGAGAGGACCTCCTCGAGTACGGCGCTCACCGCAGCGACCGGCTGATCCCCAGAGCCGCCGCGCGCAGTGCGACGGCGTGCCCGGAAGGATCCATACGGTAGGTGGGCGCGGTGATGGAGAGAGCGCCGACGAGGGAGGACTGGCTGCCGAAGACCGGGACGGCCATGCTCGTGTAGCCCAGACGGATCTCCTCGGCCTCGGTGGCGAGGCCCTCGGCCCGGATACGCTCCAGCTGTGCCCGCAGCCGTCCGGGTGAGGTGACCGTGTGCCGGGTGAAGGGTTTCAGCCCGTTCCTGACCACGTCGGCGAACAGCGAGGCCGGGGAGAAGGCAAGGATCGCCTTGCCAGTGGCCGTGCAGTACAGCGGCAGCCGGCCCGCCACCCGCGACTCCTCGTTCAGCCCTCGGTGCGGGAAGATCTTCTCCAGGTATACGACGTCCAGGCTGTCGTGAATGGCGAAATGGATGGTCTCCTGGGTCGCCAGCAGGAGGTCCTCCATGTACGGCTGGGCGACCTCGCGCAGGATGCGCTGCCGGTGCACGCGCTGGCCTATCTCGAACAGGCGCAGCCCGAGCCGGTAGTCGCAGCCCGACCGTTCCAGCAGGCCCCACACGACCAGTTCCTGGGCGAGCCGGTGCACGGTGGCCTTGGCGACGCCCGTACGGCGCACCAGTTCGGCCAGGGAGAGGGTGGCGTCCTCCGCGGTGAACGCCTCGAGGATGGGCCTGACTTTCCCCAGGACCGAGTTCATCGCATCGGGAACGGCGGTCGCGGCAGGGGGTGTTGCGGTAGTGGCGGGTGCGGTAGTGGCGGTCTCGGCGCGGCCGACCATGGTGACGGTCATGGGGAGAACCTCCCGGTCAATCCGTTGCCCTGGGGGAAAACGGAATCATGCAACCCGCGTTCACGGCCATGGTGCCAGCTGTAAATTCGCGGTGACCTGGGCCGTGACCGCGACGACGTCAGGAAACCCCGGTGAGAAATGCCAGGCTGAGCGGGTTGTACAGGTCGGCCTTCTCGTGCTGCGGCCAGTGCCCGCACTCGTTGAAGATCTCAAGACGGGCGCCGGGGATGGCGGCGGCGATGGCTTCGGCCTCCGGAACGTCACCGAACGGGTTCTTGTTGGCCCACACGACAAGGGTGGGTGCCTTGATCCTGGCCATGCGGTCCGGCCTGAGCAAATTGCGCTCGCGGGTCTCGACCTCCTGCAGGGCCAGCAGATTGTGCAGATTCCGCTGGAAGCCGGGCTCGTGGTAGATCTCGTACCGCACTTCGGTCAGCTCGTTGCCGAAGTCGTCGTCCCACTCGGCCCACAGCAGGCGCAGCCGGTCGCGAGTGAGGGAGATGTCGTCCTCCAGCGCGGCGGCCCGTGTCGAGGTCTTCAGCCGTTCCATCACCGCCGGGTTGACCTTCGTACCACCCATGCACAGCAGTTGCAGCGAAGCGACGCGGTCCGGGTACTCGCTCGCCGCCCAGGACGACACCCAGCCGCCCAGCGACTCGCCCACCAGATGCGCGCGTTCGGCGCCCACCGCGTCGAGGTACGCCATCAGGTGCTCGACATACGCGGGGATCTCACCGGGTCGGTCCGGCTTGCCGGTGTAGCCGTGGCCGAGCATGTCGATGGCGTGGCAGCGGTAGCGCTCGGCGTGCACCGGGATGTTCTTCACGAACGCCTCCAGGTGGCCGGTCGTGCCGTGCAGGAACACCACGTGCTCACCGTCCTCGGGACCTGCCTGCAAGCGCCCGGGTCTTGATGCCGCCGGCGTCGACGTATGCGTGCCGGTAGTCGGTGCCCGACAGATGGGTCCAGATGCTCATGGCTGCCCTACTTTCTTGGTCGTGGGTTCGAACTGGTCACTCGTAAGATCGGCGGGACCCAGGGGCTCTGGGTATGGCTGTCATGGGTGCGCCGCCTG
>NZ_JBHYVB010000412.1:0-4118 GCF_042750115.1 Streptomyces sp. NPDC059455 | reverse complement strand
CCACCCGCACCCCAAAGGACTCCATCAACCGAAACAGCCCCACCTCCAACGCAAACAACCCCGCCTGCGTAAACACCGTCCGACCCAACAACCCCCCGCCCTCACCACCAGGAACACCGTCGGCGAACACCACCTCCTTCAACGGCCGCTCCAACAGCACATCAAACCGCGCACACACCTCATCGAAGGCAGCAGCGAACACGGGAAAGGCCTCATACAACTCCCCACCCATCCCAGCCCGCTGACTCCCCTGACCGGAGAACAACACCGCCACACGCCCCGACCGCACACGCCCCACCACCACACCACCGGCACCACCGGCACCACCGACGGACTTGCCCTCCGCCAGCCCCACAAGCCCACCGGTCAGCTCCTCCACATCCGAGCCAAAGACGACAGCACGGTGCTCGAACACCGCACGCGAACTCACCAGAGCACGCCCCACGCCCACCGCATCCACGCCACCGTCGGCCTGAGCAGCGCTGACATGCTCCAGCAGTCGGCTGGCCTGAGCCGCCAACGCACCCGCACTACGCCCCGACACCACCCACGGCACCACACCACCACCAGCCGAAACCACCTCTACATCCGCGGCCTCATCCACCGGTGCTTCCTCGAGAACGACGTGAGCGTTAGTCCCCGACACGCCGAAGGAAGACACCCCAGCCCGCCGGACCCGCTCCCCACGCGGCCAAGCCACAGGCTCAGTCAGCAGCTGCACCGCTCCGGCGTCCCAGTCCACGTGCGAGGACGGCCGGTCCACATGCAACGTGCGCGGCAGCATCTCCTGGTTCAGGGCCATGACCATCTTGATCACACCACCCACACCCGCAGCCGCCTGCGTGTGACCGATGTTCGACTTCAACGCTCCCAGCCACAACGGCCGACCGTCTTCCCGACCTTGCCCATAGGTGGCCAGCAGCGCGTGCACCTCAATGGGATCGCCCAACCGGGTCCCGGTCCCATGACCCTCAACAGCATCCACATCCGCCGCCGACAACCGCGCATTGGCCAGCGCCTGCCGAATCACCCGCTCCTGCGACGGACCATTCGGCGCCGTCAACCCATTCGACGCCCCATCCTGATTCACAGCCGAACCACGCACCACCGCCAACACCCGATGCCCCCGCACCCGAGCATCCGACAACCGCTCCAACAACAACACACCAACACCCTCACCCCAGCCGGTGCCATCCGCTGCCTCGGCGAACGCTTTGCAACGGCCATCGGCCGCCAGGCCACGCTGTCGAGAGAACTCCACGAATGCGATGGGTGTGGACATCACTGTCGCCCCACCAGCCAGGGCCATCGAGCACTCACCGCTGCGCAACGCCACACTCGCCTGATGCAGAGCCACCAACGACGACGAACATGCCGTATCCACCGTCACCGCCGGACCCTCAAGACCGAAGACATAGGCAAGACGGCCGGACATGGCGCTGGCCGTGTTACCCGTCAGAAGATACCCGTCACCGTCTTCGGCGTCGTCCTGGAACCGCGAAAGGTAATCCTGACCATTGGCTCCGATGAATACCCCGACTGGTGATTCGCTCAGCTCGGAAGGGTTGATCCCGGCAGCCTCTATGGCCTCCCAGGACGTCTCCAGCAGCAGCCGCTGCTGCGGATCCATCGCCAGCGCCTCACGTGGAGAAATCCCGAAGAACTCCGCATCGAAATCCGCCGCATCCTGCAGGAACCCGCCGCTCACGGCATAGGTCTTCCCAGGCCGACCCGGGTCCGGATCGTACAGATCCTCCAGCTCCCAACCACGATCGGCAGGGAACCCAGATAGTGCGTCTGCGCCATTGGCCAGCAGAGTCCAGAGCTCATCCGGTGACGCGGCATTCCCCGGATACCGACAGGCCATACCGACGATGGCAATCGGTTCGTGTGCACGGTCTTCCAACTCGCGCAGACGCCCACGGGCATCGCGAAGGTCGGCCGTAGCACGCCGCAGATAATCGAGAGTCTTCTCGTCAACCGACATGGTTCTATCCCGCCTTCCTTTAAGCCCGGAGATCCTTAACGTTCCAGCTCGCCGTCGAGAATGCTGAATAGCTCATCAGCCGATGCAGTTCCGAGGTCTTCGGTATCCGACTCGGAATTCCTGCCCCACTTGGTGAGGAGCCCGCGTAGGCGGGTGGAAACGACGGCCGCCTCGGCATCGGCCCAGTCAATGCCGGCAAGGGCCGCTTCCAATTTGTCGATCTCGCTCATGATGCCCTGCGCAGTGGTCTGCGGAGCCCCGTCGATCTGCTTGAGCAGAACGTTGGCAATGGCCGCTGGAGTCGGATGATCGAAGACCAGAGTGGTCGGCAGGCGTAGTCCGGTGATGTTGCTGAGCTGGTTTCGGAGCTCGACTGCGGTGAGGGAATCGAAGCCCAATTCCTTGAGCGCTCGCTTCTCCTCGATTCCGTACGGATCGGTTCGTCCCAGCACCGTGGCGACGTGGGTACGGACCAGGTCCAGCACCAACCGCTCCCGCTCTTCCGGAACGGCCATGGCGACCCAGTCGCGCCACTCGGCGCCCGGGCCACTGCCATTCCCGGCCGCTGCCTTCCGGACCGGCCTGCGCACCAACTGACGCAGCACCGTCGGTACGGACACCGGCCGGTCCCCGAACGCCTTGAGGTCCAACCGCACCGGCAGCACCACAGCGCGGTCCGCATGCATCGACCGGTCAAACGACGCCAAGGCATCCTCAGTGGCCATCGGAATGATCCCCAACCTGTCCATACGGGCGAGATCGGTCTCGTTGAGGTTCTGGGTGATTCCGCTGGCCTGTGCCCACAGGCCCCAGGCCAGGGACACGGCGGGCAGACCGTGGGCGTGGCGGTGCTGGGCCAGGGCGTCGAGGAAGGCGTTGGCCGCCGCGTAACTCCCCTGCCCACCGGCACCGAGCGTGGCCGCGACGGAGGAGTAGAGCACGAACGCCTCCAGGCCCATGTCCCGGGTCAGCTCATGCAGATGCCAAGCCGCATCCACCTTCGGAGCCAACACCCGCTGAACGCGCTCATCGGTCAGCCCCTCCACGACGCCGTCGTCCACCACGGCTGCGGTGTGGACCACGCCTCGCAGCGGAAGCTCTGCCGAGATGGCGGCCAACAGCTCGCGTACGGCTTCACGGTCGGCCACATCACAGGCGGCCACGGCGACCGACGCCCCAGCCGCCTCCAGCTCAGCCACCAACTCCGCTGTCCCCGGAGCCTCCAGGCCCCTACGGCTGGCAAGGAGCAGATGCCCCACCCCATGCTCGACCACCAGATGCCGGGCCACCACACCCGCCAACACACCCGACCCGCCCGTCACCAACACCGTCCCGCCGGAGACCAACCGCGTAGACGCCTCGGGGGCCGCTGCGGACTTAGCCACCATGCGAGACAAGCGCGGGACCAGGACAGTGCCGCCCCGGACCGCCAGCTGCGGCTCCTCACCAGCGGCAACGGCCCGTACCACCGCGTCCGCTGCAGCGGAGCTGATCTCGACGTCGGTGTCGTGGTCCAGGAGGAGGAACCGACCGGGATTCTCCGTCTGCACCGACCGCAACAAACCCCACACCGGAGCCTGCACCAGACCCGCCACATCCTCCCCCGCCTCCGTGGCAACCGCACCACAGGTGACCACCACCAGACGAGACCCGAACAGGCGCTCCTCACCCAACCACCGCTGCACCGCAGACAGCACAGCGGACAGCGACTCCCCCACCCCGGCAACCAGACCGCTCTCACCGCCGCTCGTCGGGCAGGACAGCACCACCGTCTCCGGCACCACCTCGCCCACATCCAGCGCGCTGATCAACGCCGGGACATCAGCAAAGCGGGCACACGCCCCACCCGCACGGACCACCGCCTCACCCAACCCGACATCCGAACCCACGAGCGCCCACGAACCCCCAACAACAACCGAAGCCGACGGGGCCACCGGCTGCCAGTCCAACTGGAACAGCGAGTCATAACGACTGACCTGCGCGGCCTGCAACTGCTCAGCCGAGATCGGCCGCAGAGCCAGCGACCCAATGGAGACCACCGGCTGACCCGCCGCATCCGCCACCTCCAACGCCACCGCATCCGCCCCCACCCGAGTCAGCCGCACCCGCACCACCGACGCACCCGAGGCAT
>NZ_JBHYVB010000411.1:0-4143 GCF_042750115.1 Streptomyces sp. NPDC059455 | reverse complement strand
AGACCGGCCCCGCCACCTACAACAGCCCGAGAACTCGCCCAACCCTCTTGCCACCAGCGGAAATACGTTAACTACCCGGCCTTGGGTCAAGGCCCGCTCAGGAACCAGCCACGTTTGTGGGCGCGGTCCAGCCGGTAGCTCGGATCCACTCGACCAGGTCCAGGGTGGCCGGCTCGATCGAGCGCACCACCGCGAGGTCCGAAGGGTATTCCGCCGCCTCCGCGAACTGGCGGAACATCGCCTTGTCGAGGTCGTTGGGAAGCACGCTCAACGGGAGGGCCTCGTACCGTGCCGGGAGCCCGGCGCGCGCGCCGAACGCCGCGGCGATCTGGGGGCCCGTCAGCTCGTCGCCGACGAGCTCGACGGCTCCGCCGGGCGCCTCCGCGGTGTCGAGCAGGAGCGCGGCGGCGACCCGGCCGATGTCCCTGACCGAGATCATCTTCAGGGCGACGTCCTCCGGCAGCGGCAGCCTCAGCACGATCTCCCCATGCTCCAGGCTCGGTGCCATCACGCTCGCGAAGTTCTCCATGAAGGCGGTCGCGCGAACCATCGCGGCCCTCAGGCCGGACTTCCTCAGGTGCTCCTCGATCCAGTGCTTCGAGTCGTGGTGCGGCACACCCGACTCCTGGTCCGCTCCGAAGACCGAGTTGAACACGACGTGCGGGACGCCCGCCTCGACCGCCGCGTCGACGAGCGCGGTACCGATGCGGATCTCCGCCTCGACCTCTTCGAGGCTGTTCGCCTCCGGGGTCATGAAGTAGAACCCCTCGACCGTCGCCAGCGCGGCGGCCAGCGACGCCGGGTCGTCGGCCCGGATGGCCGCCAGCTCGACGCCGCGGGCGGCCAGCGCCTGAGCCCGGTCGGACTGCGGGTTGCGGACCAAAGCCCGCACCCGCGCCTTGTGGTCCAGCAGCGCGTCGACCACCGCCCCGCCCTGTTGCCCCGTCGCGCCGAAGACTGCGATCGTGCCGGTCGTCTGTGCGCTCATCGCTGCCACCCCTCACTAGTTCATGCCATGAACGAAACTAGTTCATGGCATGAACTACGTCAAGGTGCGGGTGTAGCGGGACCTCACGGTGTGATGGGTTGGTTCGAGGTGGGCGAAGAGAGGTCCGAGGTGTCCACGATGGCGGTGGCCACGCGCTCGAAGTCGCGCTGGTCGTCGGCGTCGAGGTTCCTCGCGATCTCGGGCAGGCGCTTGGCGACCTCGGCGTAAACGGCCTCGGCGAGCACCTTCCCCGCGGGCGTCGCACTGAGCATGACGACCCGTCGGTCCTGCGCCGAGCTTGCCCGGCCGACCAACTCGCGCCGCGCGGTGCGATCGACCAGCTGGCTCAATGCGTTCTTGGTCATACCCAACGACGCGGCGAGGTCAGCCATCTGCCGCGGCTCGTTCCTGACTGCGCAGAGCAGCGTGGCCTGCGAGGGGGTCAGGTCGAACTCGGCGCAGATCTGCGCGTACTTGCGTTGAATCACAACCGAGAGCCAGAAGAGCTTGTCGCCATAGTCCACGCCGGCCTCCCCCGTCCGATGACTGAACGATCAGCCTACTCGTCGCAGGCCGGCAGACCACGCCACTCACCAGGAGATGCACACCTCTGCGAGACCGGCCTGGCACTCCTACCCCAACCACTTTGATCGACTTACCCTGTCCCTTCACCCTCAGGTGGCGCCTCTACCGGCGCGCGACGGGTCGCGCGCCGGTGCCATGTTACTTCTGTGCCGCGTCGAGGGTGGGGTAGTCGGTGTATCCGGTGTGGTCGCCGCCGTAGAAGGTGGCCGGGTCGGCCGCGTTCAGCGGGGCGTTCGCCTGGAGGCGGGCCGGCAGGTCCGGGTTGGCCAGAGCGGCCGCGGCGACGGTGACGACGTCGGCCAGCCCGGCGTCGAGGTCGGCGATCCGGGCCTCGAGGGGAGCGCCGGCGCGGTTGAGGAGCAGGGCCGTAGGCCATTCGCGGCGCAGCCTCGCGACGAGGTCTTCGTCTCCGGCGTGGATCACGTGCAGGTAGGCCAGGTTCAATGGGGCCAGGGCGGCGAGCAGAGCCGGGTATACCTGGTGCGTGTCGTGCTCGCGGCGACATAGGCCGCAATTTGCTTGGACGGAGCAACGTCGGGCCCATCCGCGTCGATGTACACTACGCGCATTCCGTCATCCCGCGAACCGCATTTCGTCGGTTCCCCCCACGCGGCGAAGAAGGTCGCTGCGGCGGTCGGCATACTGGTGACGACGCCGCCTGCGACCGGGTCCTGCGAGAAGATGTCCGCGGTGGACGCGTGGTCGGCGATCGTGCAGGTCGTGCCGCACGAGCAGCTGGCAGGGGCGCTCGCCACGATCGCTGCGGTGCTCCCCGACACCGACGGGGACGACCACACGGAATGGCGGGCCGAACTGGTCGCCCGGTACGGCACCGTACGCGGCCTCAGCCGCCTCCTGGTCGAGGCCATCGACTTCTGCGCGGTCGAAGCCGGTGTCCGGGCCGCCTGACTCGACTCAACCCCGCTGCTGCCAACGAGTTCCTCCCCCGGCGCACCAAGGGCTCGGCGTGCCGGGAAGCGTTTCTCAGGCGCAGGTGGCGCTGGAAGCGTCGAAGTGTCCCGTCGTTCAGGCGTCAAGCCGGAAGGCGGGGGTTTCGGCGTAGCTGAGGGCGACAGTGGCCTGCTGGAGGTCGCCTTCAGCGGCATACCGGTGTGCCATGTCTACCATCATCTCCACGCTCGCCAGTGGGCTGTCCTCGTCGATGTCGTGGTTATCGAACCGGGTGCTCAGCTGCCGCCCTACAAAGTCCTGTCGCTGCCGTCGACCGGGGACTATCAGAGGCATGACACGCCCGACACGCACCCAGCCGCCCCGGTCGTGGACGGTGACGCCTGCTCGCTATGACAACGCCGATGTACAGCAGCTTCCCCGGCAATTGCACGCCACCCAGCTGGAGATGTACGGCTACGCTGACGATCCCACCGCTACCCCGGCCGAGGACTACACCCCGCCCCAGGACCTCTTCCTCCTCGCCTGGGAGGTCACCGCCCGCCCGACCGGCTGCGGTGGATGGCGCACCCTGAACGCGACCACTGCCGAAGTCAAACGCATGTACGTGCACCCCGATGCCCGCGGCCAGTCACTCGGCCGGGAACTCCTGCTTCGCCTCGAGACCGACGCCCGTCTCCGCGGATACACGCACATGCAACTGGAGACCGGCGTGGCCAACGTGGCAGCCCTCTCGCTCTACCAACAAAGCGGCTACCTCCGCATCACTCCGTATCAACCTGGGCGAAACCCCCAGATCAACCGGGCATTACGCAAAGCGCTGTAAAGGAATGCCAGCCGAATGCCCCCAGCCTGCCCCGTGCCGGGGGCCGCGCCGGTCGGGACAGCCGCCGATTCCGCGCACGTGGCTTTGCCGTTCAGGTCATCCAGGCGTCCCTGTACCGCCTCAAAGTGACAGCGTCCCAGCAGGTCAGAGCGTGGGACGTCCCACAATGTCCTGCGGAGGGCGGGGAGTGTGGACGGCCGTTGAGCCGATGGGCAAGGTCGGTCATGCACACCGGGCGGCGTGGTCCGCCCCGCGCCGCCACTCCGGACGACCTACGTCAAACATCCACAACAAACAGGGGAATTCCGTGAACACACGCAAGCGCATCGCTCTCGGTTTCGCGTCACTCGCCCTCGCGAGCGGTGGTCTCGGCGGAGGTGTCGCCGTAGCCGCCGACGGCGGAGAAGCGACGGCACAGCAGCCAACGGGCGCCGCCGCGTGCAGCACCTGGTACGACAACGCCGGCCCCGGCGGCGCCTACCGTGGGCACGCCAAGTGCTCCGGCAACGTCGACGTGAAGGTGTGGGTGAAGTGCACCGACGGCAGCGCCCACGCGAGCGCCTGGCGGTTCCAGTACGCCAAGGCCGAGTGCCCCTCGGGCCAGCGCGGCAGCTTCGCCCAGTACGACACGAGGCCCTCGCAGTCGTAGCCTGACCTGAAGCCGACACGCCACCGGGTGGTGACCTGCAGCGGTCCTGACGCGGTGGCGTGTCGGCTGTCGTTCCGGCGTCTGCGGGCCGCTAAGGGGTCCTTGCAGAATGATCTTGTTGTGGCACGGTGGAGAGGTATGTGATTCCGTGCTGCTTTGGGGGTGACCATGGCACGGCGGAAGCCG
>NZ_JBHYVB010000410.1:0-4165 GCF_042750115.1 Streptomyces sp. NPDC059455 | reverse complement strand
CCCGGGCCGGGCCGGGGGGTCGGTGTCTCTGGGGGGCGCGCGCCGCGGGGGGGGGCCGCCCCCCCCCCCCCCCCCCCCGGGGGGGGTTCGGGGTCGGCCCGGAGTCCGGGGGTCGGCCCGGAGTCTGGGGTCAGCCCGGAGTCTGGGTCAGCCCAGAACAGCGAGGGCGTCGATCTCGACGAGCAGACCGGCCGGGAGGCCGACGTAGACCGTCGTACGGGCGGCCGGGGCCTCCTTGAGATCGGCGAAGAACTCGTTGTAGATCTCGTTGAGTTCGGCGAAGTGGCCGGTGTCCGTGAGGTAGATCCGCACCATCATCACGTCCTCCCAGCTCGCGCCGCCCTCCTCCAGCACGGACTGCACATTGCGCAGGGTCTGCAGGGTCTGCTCGCGCAGGGTGGGCCCGACGGGGGTGGGGGCCTGACCCGGGACGGCGGGGCCGAAGCCGACCTGACCGGCGACCTGGAGGATGTTCCCCTTCTTCACGCCGTGGGAGAACTTGGCGGGCGGGGTGGTGTGCGTGGCCGGGGTGATCGCGGTCTTCTGGAGCTTCTCGGTCATGAGGAGGTCTCCTCGGCTCTCTTCTCGGGTGTTTCGGCTGTTACTTGGGAGGGGTTCTGCGAGGCGTGGGACACCGATGCGGACACCGGGGCGCCGCCCGAGTATTCCCGGCTGATCTCCTCCGCCGTGCGGCGCACCAGCGGCAGCAGGGAGAGGAGTTCATCGGCGCTGACGACGACGTTCGGCGCCGACACCGAGCAGGCGGCGACGACCCGGCCGTCCGCTCCCCGGATCGGTGCCCCGACGCAGTTGATCGACTCCTCGTGGCCGCCGAAGTCGGTGGCCCAGCCCTGTTCGCGCACGGTCGCCAGCTCCTTGAGGAACGCGGCGGCGTTGGGCGTCGAACGGGGCGTGTACGCGGGGTAGGTGAGCCGCTCGGCCAGCGTCCGCCGCTCGGGCTCGGGCAGATCGGCCAGCAGCAGCTTGGCCACGGCGGCCACGGTGATGGCCACGGGCTTGCCGATCCGCGAGTACATCCGCACCGGGTAGCGGCTCTCCACCTTGTCGATGTAGAGCACCTCGTTCTCCTCGTGCACCGCGAGGTGGACGGTGTGCCCGCAGCGTTCGTTGAGCGCCACCAGATGGGGGTGGGCGATCTCGCGGACGTCGAGGTTCTCGACCGCCTCCTGCGCGAGCGCGAAGAGACGGGCGCCGAGGCGGTAGCGCTGGTCCTGCTGGCGGTAGACCATGCCGTGCTCATGGAGGGTGCGCAGCAGCCGCAGCGCGGTCGACTTGTGCACGCCCAGCCGCGTGGCGACCTGCTCCAGATTGGCCGGCCCCTCCGCCAGCAGCGGCAGGATGCTCAGCGCTCGGTCGACGGTCTGGCTCATGAGTCGGGTACCTCCACCGCTGCGGTCTCGGCCCACTTTTCGGCGGGACTCGGCAGATCTGTCCAACCGGGGCCGAATCGCAGTGTGCCCCACCGCGTGGCATCGAGTGCCACCAGGCGGTCGGCGTGCTCACGGGAGGGCGGGGTGCCGAGGTCGCCGGGGACGGTGAGGGCGGCGGCGGCCATGAGGTGGCCGTGGCGCAGCCGTTCGGCGACGGGCAGTCCACGCAGGGTGCCGGAGAGGAAACCGGCGGCGAAGGCGTCGCCCGCGCCGACGGGGGCGACGACGTCGACGTGCGGGGCGGGTTCGAAGGTGACGTCGTCGGCGTCCTCCCCCGGGCGGCGGGCGTAGGCGGTGGCCCCGGCGCCGCCCTGCTTGACGACCAGCACCTCCGGCTCGGGCAGCGCCGCCCGTAAGGCCTCCGGGCCGCGCACCCCCCAGACCGCCTCGGCCTCGTCCTCGCCGACGAAGACGAGGTCGCAGCGGCGGGCGAGGTCGAGCAGGACTGCGGGCCCGCTTTCGCCGTCGGCTAGCACTTCCTCTTCCCTCTGCCAGAGCGAGACCCGGTAGTTGAGGTCGAAGGAGACGAGGGGACGGCCGGGGGCGCGGGCGGTCAGCTCGCGCATCAGCGCCCGGCAGTCGCCGGAGAGGGCCGGGGTGATCCCGGTCAGATGGAGCACCCGGCCGGACCAGGCCCGCTCCCGGGGGATGAGCGCGGGGGACATGGCCGCGGCGGCGGATCCGGCCCGGTAGTAGAGCACCTCGGCGAGCGGTTCCGAGGCGGCGTCACCGCCGTCCCCGTCGACCGGCTCGGAGCCGACGGCACGCTCCCCCGCCGTACGGAAGTAGATCCCGGTGGGGCGGCCCGGATCGCGCTGGACGTACGCCGTGTCCACCCCCGTGGCCGCGATCTCCCGTACGAGGTGCTCGCCGAAGCCGTCCGTGCCCACCCTGCTGATCCAGCGCGCGCTGTGCCCGGCGCGGGCCAGGCCGCAGGCGACATTGGACTCGGCGCCGCCGATGCCCCGGGCGAACGATGGGACATCCGCCAGCCGGCCCGGACGGGACGGCACGAAGGTCACCATCGACTCGCCGAGACATACGACGTCGACGGCAACAGCGACGCCGTCGGCGGTCTCGGCGCTGGAGAGAGGGGACACGGTTGGTCTCGCTCCTCATGGATGGACGGATGGGGGCAGCCGCACACCGTTGACCCGGTGCTGGGCGGGATGTTAGACAGCGCTAAGCGTTATGCGCAATGAGCGTTGCAGAGATTGCAACCGGAATCGTTATGGAGGCGCTCCATGGCCACCGACCACCGCGACCAGGCCGTCGCCGCCCTCGCGCGGGAGCGCGTCGACCACCGCTTCAAGGGGCTGCCGCCGAACGCCGAGGGCCTTACGGTCGGCGAGCTCGCCGCCGAGCGGCGCTCCCTGTTCACCGGTGGTTTCACCACGCCCGTACTGGCGCTGTCGGCCGAGGCCCTGGAGCACAACCTGGTGGCGATGGAGCGCTACTCCGCCGCCCATGGGCTCGCCTTCGCCCCGCACGGCAAGACCTCCATGGCCCCGCAGCTCTTCCAGCGCCAGCTCGCGCACGGGGCCTGGGGCATCACCGCGGCCGTCCCCGCCCACGTGCGGATCTACCGGGCCTTCGGCATCCAGCGGATCTTCCTCGCCAACGAGGTCGTCGACGCCGCCGCCCTGCACTGGCTCGCGGCCGAACTCGACGCCGACCCCGATTTCCGCTTCATCGCCTACGTCGACTCGGTGCGCGGCGTGGAGCTGATGGACGCGGCCCTGCGGGAGGCGGGCGCACGGCGGCCGGTCGATGTGGTGGTCGAGCTGGGCGGCGGCGAGGGAGCGCGCACCGGGGTCCGTACGGAGGCGGAGTGCGCTCCGGTCGCCGACGCGGTCGCGGCCGCCGGGACCCTGCGGCTGGTCGGGGTGGCCGGTTACGAGGGCGAGGTGCCGAAGCCGGACGGCGAGCGGGTACGGGCGTGGCTGCGCCGCCTCACGGCACTGGCGGCGGACTTCGACGCGGCGGGCCGCTTCGAGGACGTGGACGAGGTGGTCGTCAGCGCGGGCGGCAGCGCCTGGTTCGACGCGGTGGCGGACGTCTTCGCGGAGCTGCCCACGCTGTCGCGCCCGGTGCTGAAGCTGCTGCGCTCGGGGGCGTACGTCTCCCACGACGACGGTCACTACCGGCACATCACCCCCTTCAACCGCGTCCCGGAGGAGGGCGAGCTGCACCCGGCCTTCCGCCTGTGGGCCCAGGTCGTCTCGCGCCCCGAACCCGGCCAGGCCTTCCTCAACGCGGGCAAGCGGGACGCCGCATACGACCTGGACATGCCCGAACCCCAACTCATCCGCTCCGCCCGAGACGCCACCACCCGCCCCGCCACGGGCCTCACCATCACGGCCCTCTCCGACCAGCACGCCTGGGTCTCGGTCGCGGACGACACGGCCCTGGAGGTCGGCGACTGGGTGGCCCTGGGCCTGTCCCACCCCTGCACCAGCTTCGACAAGTGGCAACTGATCCCGATGGCGGAGTCGGACGGCACAGTCACGGACTACATCCGCACCTTCTTCTAACCCACCCACCCGCCCCTGCCCGGGACTCCGCCCCGAACCTTGGTGGGCCACCTGCCCGGGGGCGGGAGCCCCGTGGGCCGGGCCGGAGGCGTGAGGGGCCGTCGGGTCTGGCGGCCGGGGCGCGAGGTCCGCGCTGGGCCTGGGCGCGGGGCGCCCGGCTTGCGGGCCGCAAGGCCCGCG
>NZ_JBHYVB010000409.1:0-4207 GCF_042750115.1 Streptomyces sp. NPDC059455 | reverse complement strand
ATGACCGGGCGCGAACCGGCCCTCGGCCACGGTGAACTCACGGGTGACCCTCGCCGGACCGGGTGGCAGGGCACAATGACGCGTGGGCAACGGGGTTCCTCAACGGCCGGAAGTCTTGGCGGACTACCTGACCAACGCAGCCCCGTTGCCCGCGTTCCTATCCCGACACCGAACCCCCTTGCCACCAGCAGAAATACGTTAACTACCCGGCCTTGGGCCAAGGCCCGGCGTCGTCGAACAGCCGGATCGCCGACCTTGCCGATTCGGATTGGACAAATGCCCAGCCGGTGACGGGCTACTGGTGGCGCAGTGGTGGTGAACCTGCTGCACGTCTGCCTCGAGTACCGGGTCACGCCGGTAATGCTGATGGATTGAGCGCTAAAGAATGATCACGGTCTGATCTGGGCTGATCTCGGGGAAACGACGCGGTGGCAGTGAGTGGGTCGGTAGCGTCGCGGTCATGTTGAGTGCTGACGAGCCGCCCCTGAACGACTTCCTTAACGCGCACTCCTGGAGCGATACCGGCAGGCCCCCCGGCCCCCGTCCGGAGCCCCGTCAGATCACGTATCACTGAGGCTGCCGTTCGGATCCAGGGCCATTCCCTTGCACTGCTGTTCTTCCGGCAGTGAGTGAGGCCTGCTTGCTGGCTGTGGCGAGGGCGGTTACTGCGCTTCGGGTCCAGGAGTACTGGGCCTGCTGCCGTGTGGTCGGGTCGTCGCTGGCGGGGTAGCCGAATGCTCCGGTGGTGGTCTGTTGGGCGGTGAGGAAGGCGATGGCGTCCTGGGTGATGCGGTGCTGGCCCCACCCGGTCTGGGCCAGGGTACGGATGGTGCCGGAGAGGCGGCCGAGGTGGTAGGTGTCGCTGGCCTCGCGCAGGCAGACAGCGGCCTGCAGGAGGTAGGCACGTTGCTCGTGTGGCGTGGATTGCCGGGGGATGGCTGCGGTGGTTGACGGGGGGAGGAGGCCGAGGCTGATCAGTCGGTGCACACCGTAGGCAAGGTCGGCAGGAATTCTGTCCAGTGAGCCGACCACGCCGGCTGTGGTCTTGAGGAAGCGTTCCAGGGAGGGGCAACTGGCTCCCGATGCGCGCAGGGCCAGGGCGAACTCTCCCGCCACTTCCATGCCCTGTTCCTGCCAGAGATCCGGGTCCGCGTCGGCGAGGTGTACTGCGTAGTGTTCGAGGGCTGGTCGGGCGAGGTGGCGTTGCTGGATGGCGGCGGCCCCGATGGCGGCGGCTGTGACTCCGGCGAGCCCCACGCGCGGGTCCTGCATCATGCTGTGGTCGCACAGCCACACCACCGCCCGCCGCAGGGGCGCCCCCAGGGGCACGTCTGTAGCCCGGAGATTCGGGCGTGGTCCGGTGAGGCGGCGGGGGCTTCGCGCCAGGAGGCCGGCGAGGGCGGTGACGATGGTGGTGTGGTAGCCCTCTGCCCAGTGCCGGAAGTCCGCGTTCCCGTTGTCGAGGCCGGGGTGGATGATGCCTTCGGGGCCGTTGACGCGTCCGTTGTCTTCCTGGACCGTTTCCAGGAAGGCCCAGGCCCGGTCTGCCGCTTCAGAGTCGGTGATACCGAGGCAGTACAGGCAGCACAGCAGTTCCCCGACGAGGTCGGCGTTGCCGCGGGCTTCACACAGGACGAGGAGTGCTTCGAGGAGCTCGACAGCTCTGCCGGGGCTGTAGCCGCGGGGCCATACCGGCTTACGCTGGCCGAAGTCGGTGGCGTAGAAGAGGGTGTGGGTGATGGCGTAGATGTCGGGGTCGGCCAGCTTGAGGACGTTCGGGTTCTGGCGCAGGAGGGTGAATGGCAGAACCGTGTCCATAGGCGGCAGGTCGTGTTCGATCCCGCACAGGTACAGGGTGTGGAGCAGGTCCAGTTGCCGGTAGGGAACCCGTTCGAACGATGCCGCGTACCCGCCGTCCACAGCTTGCTGGATGATGCGCCGAAACTCGGTGTCTTCCCGGCCGCAGAGCCGTAGTGCGGCGTACGTTCCCGCGTACAGCAAAAGAGCCTGTTCGTCCCGCGCAATCATTTCCCGGTACGAAGGCTGACTGGCAATATTCGCAACCTGCTCGAGAATGGCGGCATAATCACCGTCGAGCGGCGCGTCATCAAGCCGGGCGCGTAACCCGACTAGAAAAGCCGTCTCGATCAGCGCTTTGCGAGTGAACAGCACACAATCCGGCTTAGCGTGGCGGGGGTCCAGCAGGTCCCGGCGCGCAGCGAGCCAGGCAACGGCCTGGTCTTCCACCGCGCGCCTTCGAGATGACCGGCCGCCGGGTTCTTCCGTTTCCACCATCGATCCTCCCGGCAGTCACCTTGTCCAGTTCCAGTGGGTCAGTTGTCTGCGGGCGTGGCGGCGTCCGCTACTTCGTTGGCGACGACCAGGACGTAGCGTTCCCAGGCCAACACGTAGCCTGCGACGTCGTCCAGCTGGCTGACCTGGCCAACCACGCGCTCCAGGGGAACACTCAGATCGACCAGACCACTACTCCTGAGAAAATCCAGCGCTTTACGCGCATCAACCGGCGGCGGACAGGACATGGCGAACCTCCTGCTCGAAAGTCCAGCATTTCCCTTCCACTATCTTCCCATTCACCGCGGCAGCGGAATATGCGAGCAGTAACTCATATAATCTCGCGTACACCGTCAGGACCACCGGACCAGGGCTTCGGCGTAGTCACGTGACGCCCGGTTCGTGGGGATTTGCTGGCTCAGCGGCGCTCTCGGAACGTGACAGGCACGGTTCCAAGATCATGGAGTTCTCTACGCTCCGTGATCCAAGTGGAAGACCGTGCCTGCCGACGCATCATCGCCGATCCCGCCTGCCCTTGACCAACTGCGCGAGAATCCGCAGGTCGGGCCCGAGGAGGTACCGGGCCTGCTGGAGCGGCTGGCCAAGGTGCCGGACCCGCGTGATCCCCGCGGGGTGCGCCACCGCCTGGCCGTCGTGCTCGCGCTGACCGCGTGCGCGGTGCTGGCCGGAGCGACCTCGCTGCTGGCGGTCGGTGAGGGGATCGCCGATGCCCCGGAGTATGTGCTGGAACAGGTCGGCGCCCTCCCCGATCCGCTTCTGCCCAAACGGGTCCTGCCCGCCGAGACCACGGTCCGCCGGCTGCTGGCCCGCATCGACGGCGACGCGCTGGACCGAGCCGTCGGGAGCTGGCTCGCGGATCGCCGGCCGGAGACGACTGAGGCCGCCGGGCTACGCGGCCTGGCCGCGGACGGCAAGAGCCTGCGCGGCGCGGCCAGGGCGAAGGACTGGAAGATCCATCTGCTCGCCGCGCTGGAGCACACCACCGGCCTGGTCCTTGCCCAGCTGGATGTCGGCGAGAAGACCAACGAGATCACCTGCTTCCAGCCACTGCTGGACACCGTCGCTGACCTGGCCGGCGTCGTGGTCACCAGCGACGCCATGCACACACAGCGCGAGCACGCTGACTACCTCCTCGGCCGCGCAGCGCACTACATCGTGGTCGTCAAGGGCAACCAGAAGAAGCTCCGCAGACAGCTCAAGTCCCTTCCCTGGAAGGACATCCCGCTTCAGGGCCGCACCAAGGACGTCGGCCACGGACGCTCGGAGATCCGCCGGATCAAGGTCGCCACGGTGAACAACCTCCTCTTCCCCGGAGCCCGCCAGGGCGTCCAGATCAAGCGCCGCCGCACCGACCGCAAGACCGGCAAGACCACCGTCAAGACGGTCTACGCCGTCACCAGCCTGACCGCCGAGCAGGCCACCCCGTCTCAGCTGGCCCGACTCGTCCGCGACCACTGGACGATCGAGGCCCTGCACCACGTCCGCGACACCACCTTCGCCGAGGACGCCTCGCAAGTACGGACCGGCAACGCGCCCCGCGCGATGGCCACTTGGCGCAACCTCGCCATCGGAGCCCTCCGGGCCGCCGGAGCAAAGAACATCGCGGCCGGCCTCCGCCACAACGCCCGCGATCCCCGTCGCCCCCTCGCACTCCTCGGCCTCAAGTGATCACGAACCAGGCGTAACGCGACTTCGCCGAAGCCCTGGGGATGGAGGCGACACAAGTCCATGATCGGCATCGAGATTGAGAGCCACCCCGATCGGGTGACTTCTGGTTATGGCTGCGATGGCTCGGGAGCGTTCGCGGCAGCTGCGGGGTGTGGAGCCGGATAGGCTGGTGTTCCCGGGTCCCCTCGGGCCACGTCCCTGACAGGCACGGCTCGTGAGGACCCGG
>NZ_JBHYVB010000408.1:0-4216 GCF_042750115.1 Streptomyces sp. NPDC059455 | reverse complement strand
ACACCAGCATCTACCTCGAACTCAGCCCCGACCCCATCCTCACCACCGCAACCCACCACACCCTCCACCAGAACAACCCCACAACACCGCTCATCGCCTCCACCCTCACCCGAAAGCAGCCCGAGGGGCAGGCCCTCACCCACACCCTCGCCCGGCTGCACACCACCGGTGTCGACGTCGGCTGGACCAGCTGGTACCCCGCCGACCCGGCCCCCCAGGTCGTCGGGTTGCCGACGTATGCCTTCCAGCACCAGCGCTTCTGGCTGGCCCAGCCCACCGCCCGTACGAGCTTCGAGGGGGCTGCCGGGGACCCGGCCGAGGCGCAGCTCTGGCATGCCATCGAGGAGCTCGACGTCGACGCCCTCACCAGCACACTCCAGCTGGACAAGGACAGCCCCGGCATCGACGCCCTGCTGCCCGCACTCCCCGTACTGTCCGCCTGGCGGCGGCAGCACCGTGAACGCTCCACCATCGACTCCTGGCGCTACCGGGCCACGTGGCAGCAGCTCCCCGACCCGGCCACCCCGGCCCTGACGGGCATCTGGCTGGTGGTCGTCCCAGCCGGGCAGGAGGAGCACACCACGGTCCAGGTCACCCTCCAGGCGCTGCGGGCGCACGGCGCCACGGCACTCCCGTACGCGGTCGACGCTCATCACATCGATCGCGCCGCGTTCCGCGAACGCCTCGACCGGCTGACCGAGGAGTCCCAGCTCGCCGGGGTCATCAGCCTGCTCGCCCTCGACCAGGAACCCCTCACCGGCCACTCCGCGGTGTCCGCCGGGCTCGGTGCCACCACCGCGCTCCTCCAGGCTCTCGATGACGCCGGAATCAGCGCGCCCCTGTGGTGTGTCACGCAGGGCGCCGTCGCCACCGGCCGCGGCGACCTCCTCCCCCACCCCGGGCAGTCGCAGATCTGGGGGTTCGGCCGGGTGGCGGCGCTGGAGCGTCCGCAGCGCTGGGGCGGTCTCATCGATCTGCCCGCCACCATGACCCACCACACCGCGGGTCGGCTGGCGGCCCTTCTCGTCCCCGGGCAGCCCGAGGACCAAGTCGCCATCCGCACCACCGGTACGTACGCACGCCGTCTCACCCGTGTGCCCGCCGCCGACACCGCCCCCGCCCCCTGGGAGCCGTCGGGCACCACGCTCATCACCGGCGGCACCGGCGGTCTCGGCGCCCAGATCGCCCGCTGGCTGGCCGGCAGGGGCGCACCCCGTCTCCACCTCGTCAGCCGTTCCGGGCCCGACGCGCCCGGCGCGTCCGAACTCAGCGAGGAGCTCACCGCGCTGGGGACGGACGTCACCATCACCGCCTGCGATGTCTCCGACCACGCCGCGCTCCGGCGGCTCATCGACGCCGTCCCCGAGGAACATCCCCTCACCGCGGTCGTCCACACCGCCGGCACGATGGAACTGGGTGAGATCGGCGAGCTGGACCCCGGGCGGTTGCAGCCCGTTCTGCGGTCCAAGGCCCTGGCCGCCGCTCATCTGCACGACCTCACCCAGGATCTCGATCTCACGGCCTTCGTTCTCTTCTCGTCGAACGCCGCGACATGGGGCAGTGGGCAACAGGCCGCCTACGCCGCCGCGAACACCTACCTGGACGCGCTCGCCGAACACCGCCGGGCCCGGGGCCTGCCCGCCACCAGCCTCGCCTGGGGGCCGTGGGGCGAGGCGGGCATGGCGGCCGACCAGCACACGCTCTCCCACCTCAAGCGGCGGGGTCTCTCCCCTCTCCCGACCGACCTCGCCATCGCGTCGCTGCAGCACGCGCTGACACACGACGACACCGCCGTCACGATCGCGGATGTCGACTGGGAGAGGTTCGGCCGTACGTTCACCGCGCAGCGCCCGAGTCCGTTGCTCACCCGGCTGATGCCGTCGAGCCCCGAGCCCGCCACGCCCACGGCCACCGCCGACGACAATCCGCTGCGGCAACAGCTCAGCGCGGCGCCCGCCACTCAGCGCCACCAGATCCTGGTCCGCCATATCCAGACCCTGGCAGCGACGATCCTCGGCCACTCCGGCCTGGACGCGGTTCCCCCGGGGCAGCCCTTCCAGGAGCTGGGCTTCGACTCCCTCACCGCGGTCGAGCTGCGCAATCAGCTCGCCGCCACCACCGGCCTCGCCCTCGCTCCGGCGCTGGTATTCGACCATCCGACGCCGAATGCGCTCGCCACGTATCTGGGTGCCGAACTCACGGGGCAGAAGGCCGCCGTCACCGCCCACACGTCGTCCGTCACCGCCCACACGTCGTCCGTGGCCGCCGACGACGAGCCGATCGCGATCGTCGGCATGGCCTGCCGCTACCCGGGCGGGGTGCGCTCGCCGGAGGAGCTGTGGCAGCTGGTCGTCGCGGGCCGGGACGCCATCGGGGAGATGCCCGTCGACCGCGACTGGGATCTGGACACCCTCTTCGATCCCGACCCCGAGCGTCTGGGCACCAGCTATGCGCGCGAGGGCGGTTTCCTCCACGACGCGGCCGGGTTCGACGCGGCGTTCTTCGGCATCAGCCCGCGCGAGGCGCTCGCCATGGACCCCCAACAGCGGCTGCTCCTCGAAACCGCCTGGGAGACCTTCGAGAGCGCGGGCCTGGACCGGGACACACTCGCGGGCAGCAACACCGGCGTTTTCGCGGGCGGCACCTATCAGGGCTACGGCGCCTCCGGCAACTCCTCGGCGCGGGAGGTCGAGGGATATCTGCTCGCGGGCGGTACGCCGAGTGTCATGTCGGGCCGGGTGGCGTATGCGTTCGGCCTCGAAGGCCCTGCGGTGACGGTGGACACGGCGTGCTCGTCCTCGCTGGTGGCCATGCATCTGGCCGCCCAGGCGCTGCGGCAGGGCGAATGCACGATGGCGGTGGCGGGTGGCGTGACGGTGATGGCCACGCCGACCACCTTCATTGAGTTCTCCCGCCAGCGCGGTCTGGCGGCCGACGGCCGGTGCAAGCCGTTCGCATCGGCGGCCGACGGCACCGGCTGGGGCGAGGGCGCCGGGCTACTGCTGCTGGAACGACTGTCGGACGCGCGCCGCAACGGCCACCGGGTAATGGCGGTGATCCGGGGCTCTGCGGTCAACCAGGACGGCACGAGCAACGGCCTGACCGCGCCGAATGGGCCCTCGCAGCAGCGGGTGATCGGCCAAGCGCTCGCCAACGCCCGGCTGTCCCCGGCAGAGGTCGATGTGGTGGAGGGACACGGCACCGGCACCACGCTCGGCGATCCGATCGAGGCGCAGGCGCTGCTGGCCACGTACGGGCAGGAGCGGCCCGAGGGGCGTCCGCTGTGGCTGGGGTCCATCAAGTCCAACATCGGCCACACTCAGGCCGCCGCCGGAGTGGCCGGGGTCATCAAGATGGTGATGGCGATGCGCCACGAGGTGCTGCCCGCCTCACTGCACATCGACGAACCGACACCCCATGTGGACTGGAACGCGGGCGATGTCAGCCTGCTGGCCGAGGCGCGGGAGTGGCCACGGGGCGAACATCCACGCCGGGCGGGTATCTCGTCGTTCGGCATCAGCGGGACCAACGCGCATGTCATCGTGGAGCAGGCGCCCGAGGAGCCGGTGGCGGCGGTCGGAGCCATCGAGGCGGGACCGGTGGACTCGGCGGACTCGGCGAACTCGGCGGAGCCGATGGGTGGGCCGGTGCCGTGGGTGGTGTCCGCGCGCGGTACGGAGGCGCTACGGGGTCAGGCGCGGGCGCTGGCCGAACGGGTGAACGCCGACCCCGAGGTGAGCGCTGCCGAGGTGGGCTGGTCCCTGCTGCGGTCCAGGACGCTCTTCGACCACCGCGCCGTGGTCATCGGCCAGGACCGTGAAACGCTGGTGGCAGGGCTGGAGGCACTGGCCGCCGGAGAACCACATCCGGGCCTGGTGGAGCCCAGGGAGACGGCCGAGGCCGCCGGTCAGACGGTGTTCCTGTTCAGCGGGCAGGGCAGCCAGCGCCCCGGCATGGGCGCCGAACTCTACGACCGCTTCCCCGTCTTCGCCGAAGCCTTCGACGAGGTGTGCAGTCTGCTCGATCCGCATCTGGAACACCCGCTACGGCAGGTGGTCTTCGACACCGACCCGGAGCGTACCGGGCTGCTGGACCACACCACCTACGCCCAGGCCGGACTCTTCGCCCTGCACATCGCCCTGGCACGACTCCTCGACTCCGTCGGCGTACGCCCCGACGCCGTCATCGGCCACTCCATCGGCGAAATCGCCGCCGC
>NZ_JBHYVB010000407.1:0-4360 GCF_042750115.1 Streptomyces sp. NPDC059455 | reverse complement strand
CCCCCGGACCCCGGGGTCTGGGGCGGAGCCCCTGCCGGGGTCTGGGGCGGAGCCCCGCACGCGGCGGAGCCGCATATCGTCAGGTGTCGGGAAGGGGCGGGGAAGGGGAACAGCCCGCCGCAGGCGTCATAATCCGCCGACGGCACTCCCCAACTAACCTGGCAGTGGCTTGCTCAGCTTCTTGCCGTCGCGCCCGGCGCTCAGCGTGAGCGCGCAGGAGACCTGGTCCTCGCCCTGGATGGAGTACGTGCCCAGCGCGGGGTACAGCGCGTAGTAGTAGTACATCCGGCCGTCGTTGGGGACGCTCTTGAGCCGCTTCTTGGCATCCGTCGCGCACAGCGCCAGCGCCTTGGTCTGAATCGCCTTCTCGGTGGAGAAGTCGCCGCTCAGCGTCTCGTTGGCGATCACCTCGCCGTCGTGCGCGCCGTGGCAGGACCGCTTCTCGACCTTGGTGACGCTGCTGTCCATCGCCGGGTGGTCGAAGCACTGGCCGGGGTCGAGCACCACATACGGCACCTTGTCACCGGGCGCGCCGGACTCCGACGCGTCCGGGGCCGCCGACTCCGAGGCGCTCGGATCCCCGTCGGGGGCCTCGCTGCCGCCGCCCAGCGGCGCCCCCTCGCCGGGGTCCTCCGAGCCCGACGGGGCGGCGGACGACTCGGCGTCCGAGGGCGAGGAGAGGGGCTGGTCCGAGGCGGAGGCGGAGGCGGACGGGCCGGCGTCGGCCGACGTCTCCTTGCCGCCGTCGTCCTTCGTCCCGATGACGATCGCGCCGACAACCACCGCCACGGCCACCACCGCCGCGATGACGATCGCCGTGGTCCTGGAGCCGCCGCTGCCGGGCGGCGGGGGAGGGGGCGGCAGCGCCCCCGGAGGTATGGCCCCCGGCGGCAGTGCGCCCGGGGGTATGGACCCCGGCGGCAGCGCCCCCGGGGGCGGGCCGCCGGGCAGCAGGGCCGGTGGGGTGGGCGGACCGAAACCGCCGCTCGGCTGCGCGGGCGGACCGGGCTGGGCGGGCTGGTCCGCCGGGGGCGGCGGCCCGAAGCCCTGCTGCGCCTGCGGGGGCTGCGCGGGCTGCTGCGGCTGCGCGGGCTGTGGCTGTGGTGGTTGCTGTGGCTGCGGCGGTGGTGGACCGAACCCCCCGCCGTTTCCAGGCCGGTTGGGCTCGTTCGACGGCGGCGGAAACGTCATGCCCGAAGCATGCCCCATTCCACTGACAATCCGTCCATCGGGCCCGGCCTCCGGCCGGTTTCCCAGCCCGGTTTCCCAGCCCGGATTTCCAGCGCTGCTCCCGGTCCTGCTCCCGGTCCGGCGGAGATCATTCGCGGGGACCCCCCTCCGGACGTGCAGAATGGTCGCATGACCGGCTCCGACCGCCCCTCCGCCCTCGACCCGGCCCTCGCCGCCCGCCTCAAGCGCGGCGCCGACGGCCTGCTCCCCGCCATCGCCCAGCAGTACGACACCGGTGAGGTGCTGATGCTGGGCTGGATGGACGACGAGGCGCTGCACCGCACCCTCACCACCGGCCGCTGCACCTACTGGAGCCGCAGCCGCCAGGAGTACTGGGTCAAGGGCGACACCTCCGGCCATGTCCAACTGGTCAAGTCCGTCGCGCTCGACTGCGACGCCGACACCGTCCTGGTCAAGGTCGACCAGGTCGGCGCCGCCTGCCACACCGGCGACCGCACCTGCTTCGACGCCGACGAGCTCCCGCTCGGCCCGCGGACCGGCCGGTAGACCAGCCACCACCCCAAAAACCAAGCCCCAGCAAGTCCCCAGCCCCCGTGCCCCGCCGGGCTCCCCAGCCCCAGACCCAGGACGCTGTCACGATGGATCTCGAGACCTTCCGCAAGCTGGCGGCCGACCGCCGCGTCATCCCCGTGAGCCGCAAGCTGCTCGCGGACGGCGACACCCCCGTGGGCCTCTACCGCAAGCTGGCCGCCGAGCGCCCCGGCACCTTCCTCCTCGAATCCGCCGAGAACGGCCGCTCCTGGTCCCGCTACTCCTTCATCGGAGTCCGCAGCGCCGCCACCCTCACCGAACGCGACGGCCGCACCCACTGGCTGGGCACCCCGCCGGTCGGCGTCCCCACCGAAGGCGACCCGCTCCAGGCGCTGCGCGCCACCGTCGAGGCCCTGCACACCCCGCGCGACCTCGGCGGGCTGGTCCAGCTGCCGCCGTTCACCGGCGGCATGGTCGGCTATCTCGGCTACGACGTCGTCCGCCGCCTGGAGAAGGTCGGCGAGCACGGCCGGGACGATCTGCGCCTGCCCGAGCTGACCATGCTGCTCACCTCGGACCTCGCGGTGCTGGACCACTGGGACGGCACCGTGCTGCTGATCGCCAACGCGATCAACCACAACGACCTCGACACGGGTGTGGACGAGGCGTACGCGGACGCCGTGGCCCGGCTCGACGCGATGGCCGCCGACCTCGTCCGCCCCGTGGCGACCGACCCCGCCGCGCTGCCCGACTCCGAGCTGCCCGAGTACACCGCGCTGTGGGGCGGCGAGGACTTCATGGAAGCGGTGGACGACATCAAGGAGCGCATCCGCGCGGGCGAGGCGTTCCAGGTCGTCCCCTCGCAGCGGTTCGAGACGCCGTGCTCGGCCAGCGCCCTCGACGTCTACCGGGTGCTGCGCGCCACCAACCCGAGCCCCTATATGTACCTCTTCCGGTTCGAGGGCTTCGATGTGGTGGGCTCGAGCCCGGAAGCCCTGGTCAAGGTCGAGGACGGCCGGGCGATGCTGCACCCCATCGCCGGCACCCGCCACCGGGGGGCCACTCCACAGGAGGACGCCGCGCTCGCCGAGGAGCTGCTCGCCGACCCCAAGGAGCGGGCCGAGCATCTGATGCTCGTCGACCTCGGGCGCAATGACCTCGGGCGGGTCTGCGAGCCCGGCAGTGTGGAGGTCGTCGACTTCATGTCGGTCGAGCGCTACAGCCATGTCATGCACATCGTCTCGACCGTCACCGGCAGCCTCGCCGAGGGCCGTACGGCCTTCGACGTGCTCACCGCCTGCTTCCCCGCGGGCACCCTCTCCGGCGCCCCCAAGCCGCGGGCGCTCCAGATCATCGAGGAGCTGGAGCCGAGCCGGCGCGGGCTGTACGGCGGCTGTGTCGGCTATCTCGACTTCGCGGGCGACTCCGACACCGCGATCGCCATCCGCACCGCGCTGCTGCGCGAGGGCACGGCGTACGTCCAGGCGGGCGCCGGGATCGTCGCCGACTCCGATCCGGTGGCCGAGGACGCGGAGTGCCGCAACAAGGCGGCGGCGGTGCTGCGGGCGGTGCACGCGGCGGGCCGCCTGGGGCGGTAGCTCCCGGCGGCCGGTGGCTGCCAGGGCGGTAGCTCCCGGCGGCCGTGGCTCCCGGTAGGTCCCATATCCCCCACCCGGGAACTCTCCCGTACCCGGGTGGGGGATAGTGGTAGGCGTGACTGCAGCAGCCGTACCCCAGCCCAGGGCCGAGCACGAGCCCTCCGCCCCCGTCGCGCGCGGCCGCCGGAGCAGCCTTGCCATCGCCCTGCTCGCCGGTGCGCTCGGCGCCGCCCTGGTCCTGCTGGCCACCAGCCGCAAATGGGCCGAGGGCACCGCCTCCGTCGCCCAGGGATCCCTCTCGCAGAGCGCCAACGGCGATGACATCACCGGACTCCCCGGTGCGCTGGCGGTCGTCGGCCTGGCCGCGCTGGTCGCGGTCTTCGCCGTGCGCCGCCTCGGCCGTGGCGTCGTCGCGGCGCTGCTGGCCCTCTGCGGCGCGGGCATCGTGATCAGCTCCGCCCTCGGCGCGTCCGACAAGGCGGCGCTCGAGGAGAAGGCGTCCAAGGTGAGCGGGCTGACCCACAGCCCCATCCACGACGTGGCGTACACCCCCTGGCCGTGGGTCGCCGCGGCGGGCGGGGTGCTGCTGCTGCTCGCGGGCGTGCTCGCCCTGGGCTACGGCCGTCACTGGCCCGCCATGTCCGGCCGGTACGAGCGCGCGGGCACCGCGGGCGCCCCGGCCCGGAGCCGCGCCCGGCGCGGCGCCGCCGCCTCCGACCCGGACCGCCCCGAGGAGCTGTGGAAGGCCCTGGACCGCGGTGAGGACCCGACGGAGGCCCCGGCGCGGCAGGAGGCCGAGCGCGGCGCCTAGGGGTGTCCGACGGTCCGTGCCGCCTGCGGCGGGCTATTCCCCTCCCCGCCCCTTCCCGAAACCGGGGCTCCGCCCCAGACCCCGACGGGGGCTCCGCCCCAGGCCCCGACCGGGGCTCTGCCTCAGGCCTCGGAACCGGGGCTCCGCCCCAGACCCCGACCGGGGCTCCGCCCCAGACCCTGGCCGGGGTTCCGCCCCAGGCCTCGGAACCGGGGCTCTGCCCAGGCCT
>NZ_JBHYVB010000406.1:0-4367 GCF_042750115.1 Streptomyces sp. NPDC059455 | reverse complement strand
CGCCCGGACCGTGCTGATCACGGTCCGGGCGGGCCCTCGTGGCCTTACGCACCCCGCGCGGTAGCGCTAGGCGTGAACCACGTCCTTTTCCTCCGCGAAGTGGCACGCCGACTCGTGCGCCGCTGGCGAATCCGTGCCGGCGAAGCGCTCGGGGATGGCGAGGAGGGGGACCTCCTTGGCGCATTTGTCCTCGGCCTTCCAGCAGCGGGTGCGGAAGCGGCAGCCGGAGGGCGGGTTGGCCGGGGAGGGGACGTCGCCGGTGAGGATGATGCGTTCGCGGCCCTCGCGCGACTCCGGGTCCGGGACCGGGACGGCCGACAGCAGCGCCTGGGTGTAGGGGTGCGTCGGGTGGTCGTAGATCTCGGTGTCGGAGCCGATCTCGGCCATCTTGCCCAGGTACATCACGCCGACCCGGTCGGAGATGTGCCGGACGATGGACAGGTCGTGGGCGATGAAGATGTAGGACAGGTTGAACTCGTCCTGGAGGCCCTCCATCAGGTTGATGACCTGTGCCTGGACGGACACGTCGAGCGCGGAGACCGGCTCGTCGCAGATGATGATCTCCGGGTTGAGGGCGAGGCCGCGGGCGATGCCGATGCGCTGGCGCTGGCCGCCGGAGAACTGGTGGGGGTAGCGGTTGATGTACTCGGGGTTCAACCCCACGACGTCCAGGAGCTCCTGGACCTTGCGGCGGCGGTCGCCCTTCGGGGCCACCTCGGGGTGGATCTCGAAGGGCTCCCCGATGATGTCGCCCACCGTCATGCGGGGGTTGAGCGAGGTGTACGGGTCCTGGAACACCATCTGGATGTTGCGGCGGACGGCCCGCAGCGCGCGGCCCGACAGCCGGGTGATGTCCTGGCCCTTGTAGAAGACCTCGCCCGCGGTGGCGGTCTCCAGGGTCATCAGCAGCTTGGCGACGGTGGACTTGCCGCAGCCGGACTCGCCGACGATGCCGAGGGTCTCGCCCTGGTAGAGGTCGAAGGAGATGCCGTCGACCGCCTTGACCGCGCCGATCTGCCGCTTGAAGAGGATGCCCTGGGTCAGCGGGAAGTGCTTGACCAGATTGCGCACCTGGAGGATCGGCTCACCGCGGTCGACCTTGGCCTCGAGCGCGGCGACCGCCTCGTCCTCGGTGGCCGCGTCGACCGTCTCCACCTCCGTGACGTTGGGGGTGGCGTCCGCGGCCGGTTCCATGGCCTTCTCGTTGTTCTCGGCGTCAGCCATGGAGGGTCTCCTTCCAGAAGTGGCAGGCGCTGCCGCGGCCCGGCAGCTCCGTGCCGTCCTGCTCGGTGACCGGCACCAGGGCGGGGACGTCCGTACGGCAGATGTCCTCCGCCTTGGGGCAGCGCGGGTTGAAGGCGCAGCCCGTGGGGATCTTGAGCAGGTTGGGCGGCAGCCCCTTGATCGCGTAGAGCTCCTGGCCCTTGCGGTCCAGGCGCGGGATGGAGTCCAGCAGACCGCGGGTGTAGGGGTGGGCCGGGCGCTTGTAGAGCTCGTGCACGGGGGCGGTCTCGACGATCCGGCCCGCGTACATCACGGCGATCTTGTCGGCGACGTCCGCCACCACACCCAGGTCATGGGTGATCAGGATCAGACCCATGTGGTACTCGCGCTGGAGCTCCGCGAGCAGGTCCATCACCTGGGCCTGGACAGTCACGTCCAGGGCGGTGGTCGGCTCGTCGGCGATGATCAGGTCCGGCTCCAGCGCCATCGCCATGGCGATCATGATGCGCTGGCGCATACCGCCGGAGAACTGGTGCGGATAGTCGCTCACCCGCTCCTTGGCCGCCGGGATGCGGACCCGGTCCATCAGCTCGATGGCCTTGGCCTTGGCCTCCTTCTTGGACAGGCCCTGGTGGACCCGGAACATCTCGCCGAGCTGATAGCCCACGGAGAGCACCGGGTTCAGCGCCGAGAGCGCGTCCTGGAAGATCATGGCGATCTTGCGGCCGCGGATCTTCCGGCGCTCCTCGCCCGCCATGGTGAGCATGTCCTCGCCCCGGAACAGGATCTGCCCCTGCGGGATCTTCCCGGGCGGCATGTCGAGGATGCCCATGATCGCCTGGGCGGTCACCGACTTGCCGGAGCCGGACTCGCCGAGGACGGCGAGTGTCTCACCGGCGCGGACGCTGTAGTTGACGCCGTTGACGGCCTTGGCCAGGCCCTCCCGGGTGTGGAACTCCACATGCAGATCGCGGACTTCCAGCAGCGGGGTGCCGTCGTCGTCGTCGGCCACGCGGGCGGTGGCGCTCGTGGTCTTCTCGATAGTGGTCACGTACGCCCTCCTCAGCGCAGCTTGGGGTCAAGGGCGTCGCGCACCGCGTCGCCGAGTGTGATGAATGCGAACACGGTGAGGCTCAGCATCCCGGCCGGGAAGAGCATCACATGCGGGTTGTCCCGGATGGCGTCCTTGGCCGAGGAGATGTCGATGCCCCACGAGATCGTCGGGTCGGCAAGGCCGAGACCCAGGTACGACAGCGTGGCCTCGGCGGAGATGTAGGCGCCGAGCGAGATCGTCGCGACCACGATGGTGGGCGCGAGCGCGTTGGGCAGTACGTGCCGGAAGAGGATCCGGTTGGTGCCCGCGCCGAGCGCGCGCGCCGCGGTGACGTAGTCCGCCTGCTTGGCGGTGATCACCGAACTGCGCATCACCCGGGCGATGGTGGTCCAGCCGAGGAAGGCGAGGGCCGCGATCACGACGTACACCTTGCGCTCGGTGAACGCGTTCAGGACGACCATCGAGCCGAGCAGGAACGGCAGGCCGAAGAAGATGTCGACGACCCGGGAGACGACCGAGTCGATCCAGCCGCCGAAGTATCCGGCCGCCATGCCCAGCAGACCGCCGAAGAGGGTCACCACCGAGGTCACACCGACGCCGACCAGGATGGAGGCGCGGGTGCCGTAGATGACGCGGGCGTAGATGGAGCGGCCCTGGCCGTCGTAGCCGAACCAGTCGGCCTGGAAGAAGTGGGTCAGCTCCGGCTTGGTCAGGAAGTGGTTGGTCAGATCGCCGTTGCGCGGGTCGGCGCCGGTGAACATCCCGGGGAACGCCGCGATGGCCAGCAGCAGCACCAGCAGCACCGCCGAGACCCAGAACAGCGGGCGGTGGCGCAGCTCGTACCAGGCGTCGCCCCACAGCGAGCGCGGCTTGCCCTGGGGGGCGGGGCCGGCGACGGAGGCGGTGTCCACCTCGGTCGGCGGGGCCACGGCGTCGACCGCCGTGTCGACTGCCGCGCCGGACTGGGATTTGGTCATGTCAGGCATACCGGATCCTCGGGTCCAGGACCGCGTACAGCAGGTCGACGAACAGGTTGATCAGCAGGATGACGAGGACGAAGACGGTCACGACCCCGACGATCGTCGAGCCCTCCCGCCGTCCGAGCGCGTTGAACAGCAGATTGCCGACGCCCTGGACGTTGAAGATGCCCTCGGTGACCACCGCGCCGCCGACCAGCGCGCCGACGTCGGTGCCGAGGAAGGTGATCACGGGGATCAGCGAGTTGCGCAGCAGGTGGACGCCGATGATGCGGCGGCGCGGCAGGCCCTTGGCGAGCGCGGTGCGCATGTAGTCGGCGCGCAGGTTCTCGGCGAAGGTGGTCCGGGTCAGCCGGGCCACATACGCCATGGAGAGCATCGCGAGGACGAAGCCGGGCAGCAGCAGCTGCTCCACGTCCATCGAATCCTGCACATTCGGTGGCAGCCAGCCGAGTTCGTCGGCGAAGATGAACCGGGCCAGATAGCCGAGGACGAAGACCGGCATCGAGATGACGATCAGCGTGAAGATCAGCACGCCGGTGTCGGCGGCGCGGCCGGCCCGGAGTCCGGCCCAGGCGCCGAGCCCGATGCCGACGATGATCTCGATGGTGAGGGCCACCGCCGCGAGGCGGAGGGTCACCGGGAAGGCCATGCTCATTTCCTCGGAGACCGGGCGGCCGCCGAAGGTCTTGCCGAAGTTGCCCTGGAAGAGGTCGACCATGTAGTCGAGATACTGCTTCGGCAGGGACTGGTCCAGCCCGAACTCATGACGCAGGGACGCGACCTGCGCGGGGTCCGCGGCCTTGTCCCCCCACATCGCCCTGATGGGGTCGCCGGGAAGGACGTGGACCATGAGGAAAATCAACAGTGTGGTCCCGATGAAGACCGGGATCATCTGGAGCAGTCGCCTGGCGACGTAGCGCCCCATTATGCCTCCATGCCGTTGGGGGGCGGCGGAGGCCACGTCTCGTCAGCGCCACGCGGGTGGGGGGATGAGCTGCGGGCCTCACGCCTGCGGGCCGGGGGGGGGCGCGGCCCCGCGGGGGGGGGGGGCGGCCCCGCCCACCCCCGCCAGCACACCCCCGCGCCCGCCGGCCCCGCCCCACACACCC
>NZ_JBHYVB010000405.1:0-4552 GCF_042750115.1 Streptomyces sp. NPDC059455 | reverse complement strand
CCGTCTGTGAGTGTGGGGGGGGGCTTCCGCTCGGGCTCCCCCCCTCCGCGGGGGCGGGGCCAGCGGGAGGGGGGGGGGGGGGGGGGGGGGGCGGGGCGGGGCGCCCCCGACCCCCGCCCCGCACGGGGCCTGAGCCCCTCACCCCGGGGCCGATCGCTGATGCGGCGCATAGAGCGGCGCGTCGGCCGCCCGCCCTCCCGGCGGGGCGGCGGACGCGCCGACCCTCACGCATCCGGCACACATCAGCATTGGGGTACTGACTCATGCACGAAAAGACTCGCCGTGCCGTGCTCGGCACGGGCATCGCCGCCGCGGGCAGCGGTCTGCTCGCCGCCTGCGGCTCTTCCGGCCCCCGCCCCCACGCCGGAGGCCCCGACGGCGTGGATCGCAACGCGATGGGCGCCCCTGCCAGGCCCGGCGCGCCCGCGGACGACGTCCCGGCGCAGTACGTCTCCCCTCACGGCCCGGAGGTCGCCGAGACCGAGCGGCGGCGGGGCCCCGGGCCGGTGCGCACCTTCCGGCTCACCGCCACCGCGACCACCCTGGACATCGGCGCCCGCAAGGTGACGTCCTGGGCGTACGAGGACCAGGTGCCGGGCCGGGAGATCCGGGTGACCGCGGGCGACACGATCGCCCTCACCCTCGCCAACAACCTGCCGCAGCCCACCACGCTGCACTGGCACGGCGTCCGGCTGCGCAACGACATGGACGGCGTCCCCGGGGTGACCCAGCGGCCGATCAAGACCGGCGCCGCCTACGACTACCGCTTCACCGCGTTCTACCCGGGCACGTACTGGATCCATCCGCACTCGGGCGTCCAGCTGGACCGGGGGCTGTACGCACCGCTGATCGTGGAGGATCCGAAGGAGCCGCTGACGTACGACAAGGAGTGGGTCGTCGTCCTGGACGACTGGCTCGACGGGGTGGGCGGCCGCACCCCGGACAAGGAGTTCGAGCGGCTCAACGCGGGCAAGAGCGGCCCGGTCGGCCATGCGATGGACGACGGCCCGATGGACGACGGCTCCACGGAAGGCGGCTCGACGGAAGGCGGCGGCAAGCGCGGCGCCAAGGCCACGGGCACGGCCAAGGCCACGGCGACAGCCAAGGCCAAAGCCACGGCGACAGCCGGAGCCACCGCCAAAGGCACCGCCGCGGGCGGTGCCAAGCGCGACCGGGCCCGGTCCACGGCGCGGAAGAAGGCCGCGCCCAAGGCCGCCCCCAAGGCCGCGCCCATGGAGAGCCGGCTGCTGGGCGGCCACGCGGGCGATGTCACCTACCCCTACTACCTGGTCAACGGCCGCACCCCCGAGTCCCCGCAGGTCTTCCGCGCCAAGCGCGGCGACCGGATCCGCATCCGCATCATCAACGCGGGCGGCGACACCGCCTTCCGCGTCGCCCTCGGCGGCCACCGGATGACCGTCACCCACACCGACGGCTACCCCGTCGTACCGGCCAAGACGGACGCGCTGCTGCTGGGCATGGGCGAGCGCTACGACGTGCTGGTCACCGCCAAGGACGGGGTCTTCCCGCTCGCCGTGATCGCCGAGGGCAAGGGGCGGTCCGCGATGGCGGTGCTGCGCACCCGTGGCAAGAACCCGGTGAAGTTCCCGCGCCCCAAGGAGCTGAACGGCGAGCTGCTCACCGCGGACCGGCTGAAGGCGGCGGAGGACGTCCGGCTGACGCCCAAGGAGCCCGACCGCATCATCCGGATGCGGCTCACCGGCTCGATGCGGCGCTGGGACTGGGCGATCAACGGCCGGCCGTACGACCCCTCGCAGCGCTATCCGGTACGGGAGGGTGAGCGGGTGCGGATCTCGTTCATCAACGGCACCGACATGTGGCATCCGGTCCATCTGCACGGCCACACCTTCGCGCTGCCGGACGGCGGCCCCCGTAAGGACACCACGGTCCTGCTGCCGCACCACAAGGTGAACGTGGACCTCGACGCCGACAACCCGGGGCTGTGGATGGTCCACTGCCACAACGTCTACCACTCGGAGTCCGGGATGATGACCATCCTCGGTTACCAGAAGTAGCCGCTCGCGGCGGGCAAGGCCCGGTCCCCGGAGGCGAAGGGGCCGGGCACGGCTCGCCCGGCGTGAGACCGGGCACCGTTCGTCCGGCGTGAGAAGGGAGACACCCCCGGCTATCGCGTCAGACAGACGATTACACTGGGCGCGTGCCTCAACTTCGCCTCGCTCTGAACCAGATCGACTCGACCGTCGGCGACCTCGACGGCAACACCGAATCGATACTCCGCTGGACCCGGCACTCCGCCGAGCAGGGCGCCCATCTGGTGGCGTTCCCCGAGATGGTGCTGACCGGCTACCCCGTCGAGGACCTGGCGCTGCGCTCGTCCTTCGTCGAGGCGTCGCGCGCCGCGCTGCACGCGCTCGCCGAACGGCTGAACGCCGAGGGGCTGGGCGAGGTGCCGGTGGTCGTCGGCTACCTCGACCGCAGCGAGCGCGCCCGGCGCTACGGCCAGCCCGCCGGGTCGCCGCAGAACGCGGGCGCGGTGCTGCACCGGGGCGCGGTCGTCCTGACCTTCGCCAAGCACCATCTGCCGAACTACGGCGTCTTCGACGAGTTCCGCTACTTCGTGCCCGGCGACACCCTGCCCATGGTCCGCGTCCACGGCGTCGACGTGGCGCTCGCCATCTGCGAGGACCTGTGGCAGGACGGCGGCCGGGTGCCGGCCAGCTGCTCGGCGGGGGCCGGGCTGCTGCTGTCGATCAACGCCTCGCCGTACGAGCGGGAGAAGGACGACACCCGGCTGGACCTGGTGCGCAAGCGGGCCCAGGAGGCGGGCTGCACCACCGCGTACCTGGCCATGATCGGCGGCCAGGACGAGCTGGTCTTCGACGGCGACTCGATCGTCGTGGACCGGGACGGCGAAGTCATCGCGCGGGCCCCGCAGTTCGCGGAGGGCTGTGTGCTGCTCGACCTCGATCTGCCCGCCGCCGACCCGGGCTCGGTCCCCGAGGGGATCGTGGACGACGGGCTCCGCATCGACCACGTCACCCTCTCCGCCGACCCGCTGCCCCGCTACGAGCCGGAACTCGCGGGCGGCGAGGCCGAGCGGCTCGGGGACGACGAGGAGATCTACACGGCGCTGGTCGTGGGGTTGCGGGCCTATGTGGCGAAGAACGGCTTCCGCAGTGTGCTGATCGGGCTCTCCGGCGGGATCGACTCCTCGCTCGTCGCCGCCATCGCGTGTGACGCGGTCGGCGCGCAGAACGTGTACGGCGTCGCGATGCCCTCGCGCTACTCCTCCGAGCACTCGATCGACGACGCGGCCGAGCTGGCGCGGCGCACCGGGCTGAACTTCCGCACGGTCCCGATCGCCCCGATGTTCGACGCCTATATGGGCTCCCTGGGCCTCACCGGGCTGGCCGAGGAGAACCTCCAGTCGCGGCTGCGCGGCACGATGCTGATGGCGATCTCCAACCAGGAGGGCCACATCGTCCTCGCCCCGGGCAACAAGTCCGAGCTGGCCTGCGGCTACTCCACGCTCTACGGGGACTCGGTCGGCGCGTACGGCCCGATCAAGGACGTCTACAAGACCTCCGTCTTCCGCCTGTCGAAATGGCGTAACCGTGCGGCGGAAGAGCGGGGCCAGACCCCGCCCATCCCCGAGAACTCGATCACCAAGCCGCCGAGCGCCGAACTGCGCCCCGGCCAGGTCGACACCGACTCGCTCCCCGACTACGACGTCCTCGACCGGATCCTGGAGCTGTATGTCGACCGCGACCAGGGGCGTACCGAGATCGTGGCGGCGGGATACGACGACGCGCTGGTGACCCGGATCCTGCGGATGGTGGACACCGCCGAGTACAAGCGCCGGCAGTACCCGCCGGGCACGAAGATCTCCGCGAAGGGCTTCGGCAAGGACCGCCGGCTGCCCATCACCAACCGCTGGCGGGAACACGTCTGAGGCGTTTGGGGTCTGAGGCTCGTGGGGCCCGAGGCTCGTGGGCAGCGTTACGCGCGGCGCCCTATGACTACGCCTGGGCGTCCAGAAACGCCCTGATCAGGCCCAGCCACGCGGCGGGCGCCTCCACGAACGGCAGATGACCGGACGCCAGCTCGACGAGGCGCGCCCCCGGGGTCGCGTCCGCCACGTGACGCCCCGGACAGCGGAAAGGCCCCCGCTGTGTGGCGGGGGCCTCGTTTCGACGGCGGTCGGGCTGGACGCACCTCGGCACGGCCAGCGCACCGCGACACGGTTCAGCCGCCTCGGCAGGGCTCAGCGCACAGCGCGGCCCAACCGCCGCGGCTGGGAGGCGCCCCGAAGGGGCGCGGGGCTGTGTCGATGTGCGGCTCCGCCGCGTGGGCGCGACCAGCCACGACGCCGCCGCGGACGATCGACGGCAGGTCGGGGCACCCCCTGCGGAGCGCTTACGGGGTGTCCGGCGGATCGTGACGCCTGCGGCGGGCTGTTCCCCTCCCCGCCCCCTTCCCGTTACCCGGGGCTTCGCCCCTGGGACCCCCGGGGGTCTGGGGCGGAGCCCCAGTTTCGGGAAGGGGCGGGGAGGGGAAAGACCCGCCGGAC
>NZ_JBHYVB010000404.1:0-4566 GCF_042750115.1 Streptomyces sp. NPDC059455 | reverse complement strand
CCACAAAAACCCACCACCCCCTTCTACTCCACCACCGACAACACCTGGATCACCGACACCACCCTCAACGCCGACTACTGGTACCGCAACCTACGCCAACCCGTCCTCTTCCAACCCGCCATCGAACACCTCACCAACAACGGCTACACCACCTACATCGAAACCAGCCCCCACCCAACCCTCACCCCCAGCATCCAAGAAACCAACCCCAACACCACCACCATCCACACCCTCCACAACAACCAAAACGACACCCACGCCTTCCTCACCGCACTCGGCCACGCCCACACCCACGGCCACCCCATCACCTGGCACACCCTCATCCCACCCACCAACACCACCCCCCTCCCCACCTACCCCTTCCAACACACCCGTTACTGGCTCAACGACAAGGCCGTGACCGGCACTCAGGACGCCGTCCAACTCGGGCTGGTCCCGACCCCGCACCCGTTCGTCCCCGCCACCACCACCCTCGCGGAAACCGGGGCCACCATCCTCACGGGACATATCAGTCCCGCCCAGCATGGTTGGCTCGCCGACCACGCCGTCAACGGCACCCCACTCCTCCCCGGCACCGCACTGGTCGACATGGCCCTCCACGCCGGCGACCACACCAACCACACCACCCTCGACGAACTCATCATCCACACCCCCATCACCCTCACCCACCCCACCACCATCCAACTCACCACCACCCCCACCCACGACGACAACACCCTCAACCTCACCATCCACACCCGCACCACCCCCGAACAACCCTGGACCCAACACGCCACCGGCACCCTCACCCAGCACCAACACACACCCGACACCCCCCAAACCACCTGGCCCCCCACCAACGCCGAACCCATCGACCTGACCGGCACATACGAACACCTCGCCACCACCGGACTCGAATACGGCCCCACCTTCCAAGGACTCCACGCACTCTGGCGCCAAGACAGCCACCTCTTCGCCGACGTCCGCCTCCCCGACAACACCGACACCACCGACACCACCGACACCACCGACGGCTACGGCATCCACCCCGCACTCCTCGACGCCGCCCTCCACGCCGCCACCGCCACCCAGAACCACACCGACACCCGGCTCCCCTTTGCCTGGACCGGCGTCACCCTCCACGCCACCGGCGCCACCAAGCTGCGCGTCGAGCTGGACATCGACGACGACGGCGCGATCCGGTTGTTGGCGCGGGACACCGCGGGGCAGCCCGTCATCTCGATCGACTCCCTGGTCACGCGGCCGGTCGGTGCGGACGAGCTACGTGCCGGAGGCGTCGGCGCCCACCAGCTCTACGACCTGGCATGGGTCGCCCGCGAGCTGGACGCGAAGGCGGTCACGGAGGAGTTCGAGCGGTATGCGGTGCCGACGGTCGGTGACGACGTCCTGGCCGACACCCACCGCATCACGACCGAGACCCTGGCCCGCGTCCAACAACACCTGGCCGCAGACATCACTGCCCCCCTCGTCGTCGAGGCCGCCTACGACGACCTCGCCGGCGCAGCAGTCTGGGGACTCATCCGCACCGCCCAAACCGAACACCCCAACCGCATCATCCTCATCGACACCGACAACCACCCCACCTCCCACAAGGCACTACCCACCCTGATCGCCTCCGGCGAACCCCAAGCCCGCATCCGCGACGGCGCCATCACCCTCCCCCGACTGACACGCCGGTCGATGGGCGCCGGGGCATCACCCGACCCGCGGCCCGACCTCTCCTCGGGTCCCGTGCTGGTCACCGGCGGCACCGGTGGTCTGGGCTCGCTGGTCGCCCGCCACCTGGTCGCCGAACACGGCGTCCGCGACCTGGTGTTGGCCAGCCGCCGGGGGCCGGACGCGGATGGGGTCACTGAACTCACCGCCGAGCTCACCGACCTCGGCACCCGGGTCCGTTCCGTCTCCTGCGACCTCACCGACCGAGCCGCACTCGCCGCACTCGTCGACGAGGTCGGCCCGCTGGCCGGCGTGGTGCACACGGCCGGAGCGCTGGCCGACGCCACCATCGACCACCTGGACGCCGACGCACTGGCCACCACCTTCGCACCCAAGGCCAACGCCGCCTGGTGGCTCCACGAACTCACCCAAGACCAGAACCTGACCCTGTTCGTGGTCTTCTCCTCGGTCGCCGGCGTACTGGGCAACGCGGGACAGGCCAACTACGCCGCCGCCAACAGCTTCCTCGACGCCCTGATCACCCACCGCCGCCGCCACGGCCTGCCCGGCACCTCACTCGCCTGGGGCTCGTGGGAACGCGCCACCGGCATGACCGCCCACCTCACCCAAGCCGACCACGGCCGGCTGGCCCGCGACGGGCTCCGGCCGCTGGCCGACGCCGAGGGGCTGGCCCTGTTCGACGCCGCGCTGGCGGCGGAAGCAGGGAGCGTGGTCACGGCCGCGTTCGACCTGGTGGCGCTCCGCGCCGCGCCGGTGACACCAACCGTGCTGCGCGGCCTGGTGCGCAGGCCGCGGGCGACCGCGAGTAGCGACGAGGCCGCCGGGACCTGGCGCGACCTGCTGGCCAGGATGACGCCGCAAGAGCGAGAGCGGGCGGCTGTCGACATGGTCCGGGAGCAGGCCGCGGCCGTGCTCGGGCATGCCGACGCCACCGCGATCGGTGCGCGTCAGGTCTTCAAGGACCTGGGGTTCGACTCCCTGACCGCCGTGGAGTTCCGCAACCGGCTGTCGGCGGCGACGGGGCTGCGGCTGCCGGCCACGCTGATCTTCGACTACCCCACCTGCGCGGCGGCGGCTGGTCTACTGCTCGGCTCGGCAGCGGACACCGCCCGGCCACGGGCCGCCGTGGCCGCTGACGCGGAGCCGATCGCGATCGTGGGGATGGCCTGCCGACTGCCCGGCGGCGTCGACTCCCCCGAAGACCTATGGCGCCTGATCAGCACAGGCGGCGACGCCATCACCACATTCCCCACCGACCGCGGCTGGGACCTGGACACCCTGTACGACCCGGACCCCGACCACCCCGGCACCACCTACACCCGCCACGGTGGATTCCTGGAAAGCGCCGGTGCGTTCGACCCGGACCCGTTCGGCATCTCGCCGCGCGAGGCGCTCGCCATGGACCCGCAGCAGCGGCTACTGCTGGAAACCACCTGGGAGGTCCTGGAACGGTCCGGCATCGACCCGAGCACCCTGCGCGGCAGCCGCACCGGCGTCTTCACCGGCATCATGGCCAGCAACTACGTCGCCCTGCGGGGCAGTGCGCCGGCGGACCTCGAAGGCTACGTGGCCAATGGCAGCGCGGCGAGCGTGGCGTCCGGCCGCGTCTCGTACACCTTCGGCTTCGAGGGCCCGGCCGTCTCACTGGACACCGCCTGCTCCTCCTCCCTGGTCGCCCTGCACCTCGCCGTCCAGGCCCTGCGCTCCGGCGAGTGCACCCTCGCCATCACCGGCGGCGTGACCGTACTGGGGTCGGTGGCGCCGTTCATCGAGTTCAGCCGGCAGCGCGGCCTCGCCGACGACGGCCGCTGCAAAGCCTTCGCCGCCGACGCCAACGGCTTCGGCATGGCCGAAGGCATCGGCCTGCTCCTGATCGAACGACTCTCCGACGCCCAACGCCTCGGACACTCGGTACTGGCCGTGGTACGCGGCACCGCCGTCAACCAGGACGGCGCCTCCAACGGCCTCACCGCCCCCAACGGCCCCTCCCAACAACGCGTCATCCGCGACGCACTCACCAACGCCCAACTCACCCCCGCCGACATCGACCTCATCGAAGCACACGGCACCGGCACCAAACTCGGCGACCCCATCGAGGCCCAGGCCCTGATCGCCACCTACGGGCAGAACCGTGACCAGCCGCTGTGGATGGGCTCGCTGAAGTCCAACATCGGCCACACCCAAGCCGCCGCCGGAGTGGCCGGCATCATCAAAACCGTCATGGCCATGCGCCACGGCATGATGCCCAAGACCCTGCACATCGACGAACCGACCCCCGAAGTCGACTGGACCACCGGCGCTGTCGAGATCCTGGCCGAGGCCCGCGACTGGCCGGGCTCAGACGAACGCCCTCGACGCGCGGGCGTATCGTCCTTCGGGGTCAGCGGCACCAACGCGCACATCATCCTCGAACACACCCCCACCGCCCCGGAGCCGGACGTTCCGGAGGCACCCCCGGCCGGACCGGTGCCCTGGATACTCTCCGCACACACCGAACCCGCCCTGCGGGAGTCGGCGGGACGGTTGGCGACGCTGGTCGAGGGCGGGGAGGTGTCCGTCCACGACGTGGCGCACTCGCTCGTCGCCACCCGGGCGGTCCTGCCGCACCGCGCTGTGGTCGTCGGGGAGACCGTGCAGGACTTCACGGCCGGGCTGGCCGACCTGGCGCCGGGCACCGGGGACGGCGGGCCGCTGGCGGTGATGTTCACCGGTCAGGGTTCGCAACGCCCCGGTATGGGACGGCAGTTGTACGAACACTTCCCCGTCTTCGCCCAGGCACTGGACGAGATCTTCACACTCGCCACCCCCGGACTACGCGAAGTCATGTTCGACCCCGACCAGAACGAGACGCTCCAACGCACCGACCACGCCCAGATCGCCCTGTTCGCC
>NZ_JBHYVB010000403.1:0-4595 GCF_042750115.1 Streptomyces sp. NPDC059455 | reverse complement strand
CCGCAGCCTCCTCCCCGGAGACCACCACCTGATCCGGCCCATTAACCGCCGCAACCTCCACCACACCACCAAACCCACCGGACCGGGCCCGCAGATCCACCAGAGCCTGACCCATCTCCTCCGCGCCAGCCTGGACCGAAGCCATCGCCCCACCCACAGGCAGCTCCTGCATCAACTGCCCACGAGCGGCCACCAGCGTGCAGGCATCCTCCAACGACCACACCCCCGCCACATACGCCGCCGCCACCTCACCAATCGAATGCCCCGCCAGGAAATCCACCCGCACCCCAAAGGACTCCATCAACCGAAACAGCCCCACCTCCAACGCAAACAACCCCGCCTGCGTAAACACCGTCCGACCCAACAACCCCTCACCACCAGAAGCAGCAGCATCGGCGAACACCACCTCCTTCAACGGCCGCTCCAACAGCACATCGAACCGTGCACACACCTCATCGAAGGCAGCAGCGAACACGGGAAAGGCCTCATACAACTCCCGACCCATCCCCGCCCGCTGACTCCCCTGACCGGAGAACAACACCGCCACACGCCCCGACCGCACACGCCCCACCACCACACCACCACCGCCAGCACCCGCCGTGCTCGCGGTCTTGCCCTCCGCCAGGCCCTTAAGCCCAGCCTCAAGCTCCTCCAGATCCGCTCCCAGAACCACCGCCCGGTGCTCGAACACCGCACGCGAGCCCACCAGAGCACGCCCCACACCCACCGCATCCACGCCACCACCACCAGCCTGGACAGCACCCACATACTCCAGCAACCGACCCGCCTGAGCCGCCAACGCACCCGCACTACGCCCCGACACCACCCACGGCACCACACCACCACCAGCCGAAACCACCTCTACATCCGCGGCCTCATCCACCGGTGCTTCCTCGAGAACGACGTGAGCATTAGTCCCCGACACGCCGAAGGAAGACACCCCAGCCCGCCGCACTCGCTCCCCTCGCGGCCAAGCCACAGCCTCAGCCAGCAACTCCACCGCGCCCGCGTCCCAGTCCACGTGCGAGGACGGCTGGTCCACATGCAACGTGCGCGGCAGCATCTCGCGGTTCAGGGCCATGACCATCTTGATCACACCACCCACACCAGCAGCCGCCTGCGTGTGACCGATGTTCGACTTCAACGACCCCAACCACAACGGCCGACCACCCTCACGCTCCCGCCCATACGTGGCCAGCAGCGCCTGCGCCTCGATCGGATCACCGAGCGTCGTGCCCGTCCCATGACCCTCAACAGCATCCACATCCGCCGCCGACAACCGGGCATTGGCCAGCGCCTGCCGAATCACCCGCTCCTGCGACGGACCATTCGGCGCCGTCAACCCATTCGACGCCCCATCCTGATTCACCGCAGAACCACGCACCACCGCCAACACCCGATGCCCCCGCACCCGAGCATCCGACAACCGCTCCAACAACAACACACCAACACCCTCACCCCAGCCAGTACCGTCCGCCGCCTCGCCATACGCCTTGCACCGCCCGTCCACCGACAGACCACGCTGCCGGGAGAACTCCACAAACGTCCCCGGAGTCGACATCACCGCCACACCACCGGCCAACGCCATCGAACACTCACCACTACGCAACGCCACACTCGCCTGATGCAACGCCACCAACGACGACGAACACGCCGTATCCACCGTCACCGCCGGACCCTCAAAACCAAACACATACGCCACACGCCCGGACATCACACTGGCTGTATTGCCTGTCATCACATATCCGTCAGCGCCGCTCGGCACGGTCGAGAAGCGAGTCAGGTAGTCCTGGTTATTGGCTCCGATGAACACGCCGACGGGCGTTCCCGCCAGCTCGGAAGGGTTGATCCCAGCAGTTTCTATGGCTTCCCAAGACATCTCCAGCAACAGCCGCTGCTGCGGATCCATGGCCGACGCCTCACGCGGAGAAATGCCGAAGAACTCCGCATCGAAGCCCGCCACATCGTCGAGAAATCCGCCACTCATCGCATAGGTTTTGCCGGACCGATCGGGATCCGGGTCGTAGAGGTTCTCGAGGTCCCAGCCACGGTCGGAGGGGAATCCGGAGATCGCGTCCACCCCACCGGCTACCAGGTCCCACAGCTGCTCGGGCGAACCCGCGCCACCCGGGTACCGGCACGCTGCCCCCACGATGACGACGGGGTCAGTGCCTGCATCGTCCTCCGCCTGACCTCCTGGAGTCGTGGCCAGGGGCCGCCTGCCCAAGGCTTCACCTTCGCCTTCCCCGAAGAGCTGCACCCGAAGATGGGCGACAAGAGCAGCAGGGGTGGGATGGTCGAAAACCACTGTGGTGGGCAAGGCCAGCCCGGTAACCGCATTGAGCCGGTTACGCAGCTCGACCGCCGTCAGGGAATCGAATCCAAGGTCCTTCAGAGCGCGGTCCGCTGCGATATCTCCAGCGTCGCCATAATTCAACACGGCCGCGACATGGGCGCGAACCAGTTCGAGCAGCAACCGCTCCCGTTCCTCAACAGAAGCCTCGGTGAGCTGCGTCAGCCAGGCAGACGTATTCTCCCCAGCCGACGAACGAGTCTCCTCGAGGGCCCGCGCCGCCTCCGGCAGATCCATCAGCAGCGGGCGAGTGCGGGCCGCGGTGAATCCCGGGACAAAGCGCTCCCAGTCCACATCGGCCACAGTCACCGATGCCTCATCCGCATCCCATGCCTGCTGCAGCGCCACGACGGCCAGTTCCGGTGGCATCGATCGCAGTCCGCGGCGGCGCACCATGTCCTCGGCGGCGTCGACCACAGCCATACCGGCGTCAGCCCACGCACCCCATGCGATCGAGGTCCCGGCCAATCCGAGAGCCCTGCGGTGTTCGGCCAGAGCATCGAGGTAGGCATTGGCGGCCGCGTAACTGCCCTGCCCGCCACTCCCCCAGGTAGCGGCGGCCGAGGAAAACAGCACGAAGGCGTCGAGGTCCATCTCGCGTGTCAGCTCATGGAGGCATCGCGCGCCTGTCACCTTCGCGTCGAGCACGTCGGTGAAGCTCTCCAAGCCGGTCTCGACCACCGGTCGAAGGTCGCCGCCTGATCCGGCGGTGTGCACGATCGCGGTCAGCGGGTGTTCGCCGGGAAGAGTGGCCAGCAGAGTACGTACCGCTTCCCGGTCGGCGACATCGCATGCGGCCACGGTCACGGAGACTCCCGCGGCCTCCAGCTCGGCCACCAACTCAGCCGCTCCTGGAGCCGCGGGTCCACGCCTGCTGACCAAGAGAAGGTGTGCCGCTCCCGCCTCGGCCAGCCAACGAGCGACATGCCCGCCCAACGCGCCGGTGCCACCTGTGATCAGCACCGTGCCGCGCGGACGCCAGGCCCCGCCCAACGCGGCGCTCGGCTCTCCGATACGGGCCCGTACGAGGCGCCGTACGAAGGCTCCCGACGTCCGGATCGCGACCTGGTCCTCACCGGCAGACGAAACGAGGGCAGCAAGCCATCGCCGTGCCGCTCGGTCATCCAGTACATCGGGGAGGTCGATCAGACCACCCCACCATTGGGGGTGTTCCAGTCCGATGACCCTGCCGAGTCCCCACACCATCGACTGCAGTGGCGAGGGCAGCACATCGGAACGGCCGACCGCGACAGCGCCCCTGGTCATCAGCCAAAGGGGCAGGTCCATATCGAGGTCGCTGAGCGCGTGGACGAGGGTAAGCGTCGCCGCCGCGCCGGCTGGGGCCGCTTGGTGGACCGGCCCCGTTGCTTCGTCCAAGGCCAGGAACGACAGCACCCCGGCCACCGAGGCTGTACCCCCCTCAGTACCGCCCTCAGTGCCTTCCTCGGCGTCATGGCGGGCGACGACGGCACGAATGTCCTCGGCAAGGGCCGCCCGGTCGGCTCCAGCGCCGGCGGAGACCTCGAGGCGCACCACGGACGCCCCGCTGCGGGCCAATACGGTGAGGGCATCGTGAACCCATGTCGTCATGCTGCGGGATCCGGCAGGCACCACAGCAAGCCACGTCCCGGTGAGCGTCGGGTCAGCACCGCCGCTCGCTCCGGACTCAACGACCGGCTTCCATACGACCCGATAGCGCCAGTCATTGACCGTGGAGCGCCGGTTCTCCCTGCGATGCCAATCCGCCAGCACGGGCAGAGCCTCATGGAACCCGGGCTCACGTTCGTCGCCCGCCAATCCCAGAAGGGCGGATACCGCTTCGGCGTCCTCCTCTTCCACGGCAGACCAGAAGCGCGACTCTTTGGCTGACGCTGCCGTGGTCGGGCCTTCGACGACCGTCGGCTGGGCCTCTGGCCAGTAGCGTCGACGTTGGAAGGCGTAGGTGGGAAGGTCCAGGCGGGCCTGTGGGGCGTTACTGTCGCTGCCGCCCAGTGCGGGAGTCCAGTCGATGGGGGTGCCGGTGGTGAACTGCCGTGCCAGGCAGGTCAGTACCGCATTGACCTCGGGCTGATCCCGGCGCAGGGAGGGGATGATCTCCGGCTCAGCACCGGGTTCGCTCTCGTTGTCGGTGTGGGTCTGGGACACGCTGGCCAGGCAGTTGTGGGTCATGGCGGTCAGAACGCCATCGGGCCCCAGCTCCACAAACCGTGTCACCTGACCGTCCCCGGCCAGCCACTCCACA
>NZ_JBHYVB010000402.1:0-4664 GCF_042750115.1 Streptomyces sp. NPDC059455 | reverse complement strand
GCCCAGGCCCGTCAGCCACTGACGGGCCTGGGCGCGCCGGTTCATCGCGACGACGACGCCGACGGTGCCGTCCACCTCGTCCAGCAGCCGGGCCGCCTCGCGGCGGGCGGCCGCGCCGAGGCCGCCGTCCGCGCCCGGTGTGAAGCGCGGCGCCACACCCGTGGAGCGGACCGCCTCGGGGGCGGGGGTGCCGGGCATGGCGAGGGTGAGGACCTTGGTGGCCAGTTCGGCGATCTCCGCCGGGTTGCGGTAGTTGACGGTCAGGGTGAAGCGGCGGCGCGGGCGGCTGCCGAGCGCCTCGTCCCGGGCCCGCCCCGCCTCGTCCGGGTCGGACCAGGAGCTCTGGGCCGGGTCCCCGACGACCGTCCAGGTGGCGTGGCGGCCGCGCCGTCCGACCATCCGCCACTGCATCGGGGTGAGGTCCTGCGCCTCGTCGACGATCACGTGGGCGTAGTCGGTGCGCTCCCGCTCGGCCCGGTCGGCGCGGCTGCGGCGGGGGCTGACCCGGTCGGCGTAAGTGGTCAGTTCGTCCAGACCGGTGAGCTGGTCCAGCGGGTCGGCCTCGCGGGGGGCCGCGGGGCGGGCGGGGGTGCCCAGGAGGGTGGTCAGCTCGTCCAGCAGCGCCACGTCGTGGACCGACAGCGGGCCCTGCCCGTCCGGGCCGAGCCGGGCCAGCGACCGGGCCACCTGGCGGACTTCGCGGGGGTTGAGCACCCGCCGTGACCAGCGGTTCAGCCGCTTCTCATCGGCCATGGCGGCGAGGACGGAGCGGGGGGTGAGCTCGGGCCACCAGGCGTCGAGGAACTCGTGGAAGGAGTCCTCGGAGGAGATGTCCTCGTCGAAGCCCTCCCGCGCCTCGGCGGCCAGTTCGGGGTCGGTGTACCGCCTGGGGGCGCCGGAGCGGGTCCACAGCGCGTCCAGGAGCAGCCGCCGGGCGCGGGGGCGCAGCAGGTTGACGGGCGCGGTGCCGCCCAGCACGTGTCCGCGGATGGTGCGCAGCTCTTCGGCGCCCAGTTCGACCCGGGCGCCGAAGGCGACCACGCGCAGCCGCTCGGGCGGGCCGCCGGGTCTGGACCCTGGGCCCGCACCGGGTCTGCCGCCGTGGGCCGCCAGCGCCCCGTCCAGTGTCAGCTGGCCATTGTCGGACGACTCGGATGACGAGGCCGATGACGACGAAGGGGCCGAACCGGCGGGCGCGGCGGCTCCGCGCGGCAGCTCCAGCGCGCCGCGGGCGGCCTTGCGCAGCACCTTCACCATCCGGGACGAGCCCTTGACGCGGGCCACGGCCGGGGTGTCGTACGTGGTGGCCTCGGCGCCCTCCACCAGTGAGCCCACCGCCCGGATGGCCACCTGGCCCTCCTCGCCCAGCGAGGGCAGCACGCCCTCGGTGTAGGCGACCAGCAGCGGGGTGGGGCTGACCACGAGGATGCCGCCCGCGTACCGCCGCCGGTCCTGGTAGAGGAGGTACGCCGCGCGGTGCAGCGCGACCGCCGTCTTGCCGGTGCCGGGGCCGCCCTCGACCTCGGTGACGGAGGCGGCGGGGGCGCGGATCACCTGGTCCTGCTCGGCCTGGATGGAGGCCACGATGTCCCGCATGGTGTGGCCGCGCGCCTGGCCGAGCGCCGCCATCAGCGCGCCGTCGCCGACCACCGGCAGCGCCCCGCCGTCGAGGGTGGCGCTGAGCTCCGGGCGCAGCAGGTCGTCCTCGACGCCGAGCACCCGGCGGCCCTTGCTGCGGATCACCCGGCGGCGGACGACCCGGCCGGGGGCGACCGGGGTGGAGCGGTAGAAGGGCGCGGCGGCGGGCGCCCGCCAGTCGATCACCAGCGGGGCGTAGTCGGCGTCGAGGACCCCGATGCGGCCGATGTGCAACGTTTCGGCGATCTCCGCGCGGTCGCCGTCCGGGCCGGTGCGGATGGCGTCGTCGGCGGGTTCCACGGAGGTGTAGGCGCCGTCGGGGCCGCGTTGGCCGTCCTTGCCCGGCAGCAGATCGATGCGGCCGAAGAGGAAGTCCTCGAACTCGCTGTTCAGCCGGTTGAGGTGCACCCCGGCCCGGAAGACCTGGGCGTCCCGTTCGGCGAGCGCGCCTGGCGTGCCGACCTGACCGCGCTTGGCGGCGTCGTCCATGAGGAACTCCGCCTCGTGGATCTTCTCCGCGAGGCGGTGGTACACCCGGTCCAGATGCGCCTGTTCGATCCGGATCTCGCTGTCCCGGACCCCGTCCCCGCGGTCCCCCCGCGGTGCCGTCCGGTCGTCATGCGTGGCGTTCTGCGCGGCCACCCAGGCCCCCTTCTGTGTTCTTAAGGGCAGCCGTCAACCGTACACCTGAAGGGGAGCCGGTTTCTCAGAGCCTGACCTGGGCCAGGCGCTGGCCGTCCAGGGTGCGGACCTCGAACCGCTCGATGTCGTTGGTGTTCATGGCGGCGCCGCCCTGGGCGTAGAGCGGTTCCTTGCTCCAGCGGGAGCCGTCCCCGTCCTTGACGCCGTAGCCCGAGGTGGGCACGGCCCAGGTGGTGATGGTCTCCTCGTGGCCGTCCTTGCCGATGGCGACCAGGTCGCAGGTGCGCGGCCCCTTGAGGTTGCCCAGCTTGAGGGCGACGGAGGTGCCCCACCCCTTCTGCTGGAGCGAGACGGAGGCGTCCACCTTGGTGACGGGGTCGACCGAGCTGAACTTCTCGCCCTGGTCGTACACCTGCTTGGAGGAGGAGGCCACCACCTGGCCGTTGCCCCCGCCGTCGTCGGAGCTCGCGGTGATCGCCGCTCCCGCGAGCGGGCCGCCGACGATGAGGACGGCGGCCGCGGCGACGAGGAAGAGACGCCGTCTGCCGGCGGCCCTGCGGCTCACCGCGACGTCGTCCATCAGCCGGTCGAGTAGTTCGGGCCCCGGGCGGGCGGTGACCACCGCCGGATCCGGGAGCGCGGTGCCGTCGGCGGCGGTGGCGTACTCGGCCAGCAGCGGCGGGAGGCCCATCAGCTCGTCGAGCTCGACGGCGCACCGCTCGCACCCGATGAGGTGGTCCTCGAAGCGCGCCGCGTCGGCGGGGTCGAGCACCCCGAGCGCATAGGCGCCGACCGCGGTGTGCTGCTGGTCGTCCGCTGCCGGCATCATGCCGTGACCCCCCGTTCCTCGAGCGAGAGCTTCAGGGAGCGCAGCGCGTAAAAGACCCGGGACCTCACCGTCCCGGGGGGAACGCCCAGCACTTCGGCCGCCTCACTCACCGTCCGTCCCTTGAAGTATGTCTCGACGAGCGCCGCTCTATGTGCGTCGGTGAGGTCATTCAACGCGTCGGAGATGGTCATCTGGCGCAACGCGCGGTCGATGTCGTCCGCGGCGGGCATCACATGGAGCGGCGCCGCGTCCACTTCGTGGGGCCGTGCGCGGCGTTGGCGGTGGCCGTCGATGACGATGCGGCGGGCCACGGTCACCAGCCAGGGCCGTACCGATCCTCCCGAGCGCCGCAGTTGGTCGGCGTTGCGCCAGGCGCGCAGGAGCGTCTCCTGGACCACGTCCTCGGCGCGGTGCCGGTCGCCCGCGACCAGGCGCAGGACGAAGGCGAGAAGCGGGCCTGCGTGCTCCGCGTAGAGCGCGCGCATGAGCGCGTCGTCCGGTGTCGTCCTCTCGGTCACGAGGGCATCTTTGCGTACGCAAGCCGCCGGGTCGAGGGGGGTACGGGCTGGAAACGCTCGCCGTTCACCCGTCACCGTGTGATGTACATCCCATTCCGGGACTGAACATCTCCCGCTGTGCGGTGCGTACTTGAGTCCGAGTAAGGCCGACGCCGGGCGGGCGCCGGCTACCAGGAAGGGCTCCCTCCCCAAATCCGCCCCGCAGGCCCCGGTCCCCCCATCCGGGGCCTGCGTCATGTCCGGGTCATGACTGAATATCGCTCATGCTTTGCTGATGCTCGGGTTTACCCGGCGGCGGTGACGGGCAACCCGCTCGCGGTTTCCGCAGACTTCGCTGGAGCACCAGCGCCTGCGGCGGCCGCGCGAGGTGTCGAGGTAGACCAGCGAGCAGGTCTCCCCCTCACAGCGCCGCAACTGCCCGCGCGCCACCGGGTCGGTGAGCAGCTGCACCGCGTCCCGGGCGATCTGGGAGAGCAGCGCACCACAGTCCGGCTTCCCGGCGAGGGCGCCGACCAGAGTGCCGTCGGGGGTCCGTACGGCACGCAGGGCGGGCGGGGCGGTGGCGGCCAGCGCGTTCATCCGCTCCAGATCGGCGGCCGCGGCATGACCCTCGACCTCGGTGTGGACGATGCGGTGCAGCAGGTCGCGGGCGGCCCGGAAGCGGATGAGCCAGCGGTGGTCCACGGCCTCGAGCGAGGTGCCGCCGGGCACCAGTCCGGCGCCCAGCAGCCACGCCCTGAGGGGCTCCACCCCGCCGAGCCGCTCGACGGGCGCCTCGCTGAGCCGGCCGCCGACCGTGGCCACCAGGTCCAGGCAGATCCGCCCCGAGTCGAACCGCAGGTCGTAGGCCAACGCCGACGCCATGTTCCTGTCACCCCTTCGGGGAAGGCCCGATCCGGTCACCCTTCAGAGTGCCCGCCCCGCCTGTCCCCCGTAACCCCTCAGGACCAGGCCCCGGGCAAACGCCCGGCGACCGGCAACGGCCGCCCCCGCCCGGGACTGTCTCTTCTACACATCTGACTCAGCCGACGAGAGTT
>NZ_JBHYVB010000401.1:0-4665 GCF_042750115.1 Streptomyces sp. NPDC059455 | reverse complement strand
GCGGGCCCCCCCCCCGGGGGGGGGGCCCCCCATTGGGCGTTCGTTCATCGGCCATGGCACCGGGCCGGACTATCGGGCCCCGCCCTCCCCGGGCGGCAGGCCCGGCGGCGCGGTGGGCGCCGTACCGGAGGCGGTGGCGCCGTGCGGGCCCGGGACGGCGCGCAGGGCGTTCTCCTGGCTGTAGCCGCGCAGGTAGACGACGACCGTGTTGGCGACCGCCACCAGCGGAACGGCCACCACCGCGCCACCGATGCCGCCGATCAGCGAACCGGCCGCGACCGAGAGCACCACGGCCAGCGGATGGACCCGCACCGCCCGGCCGAGGATGAACGGCTGGAGCACATGGCCCTCGATCTGCTGGACGGCCAGCACCACGATCAGCACCATCGCCCCCGTGAACACGCCCTGGGTGACCAGCGCCACGACCACCGCGAGCGCGCCGGAGACCACCGCACCCACCAGCGGGATGAAGGCGAAGAGGAAGATGAAGACGGCCAGTGGCACGGCCATCGGGACATCGAGGAAGAACAGACCCACGCCGATGAAGATCGCGTCGATCAGCGCCACGAGCACCGTGCCGCGCACATAGGCGGTCAGCGTCGACCAGGCGCGCGGGCCCGCGCCCGCCACGCCCTCGCGGGCCTGGGCGGGGACCAGCTTGAGGGTCCAGTTCCAGATCTTCGGGCCGTCGTACAGCAGGAAGAGCGTGGAGAACATCGTCAGCAGAAGGCCGGTCAGCACCTCCACGACGACCGTGACACCCTCGAGCCCCGCCGAGGTGATCTGCTCGCTGTTGGCGCCGACCGCCTCGCGCAGACTCTTGGCGATATGGTTGATCTGCTTCTCGGTCACATGGAACGGGCTGTGCAGCAGCCAGCGCCGCAGATCGTCGATACCGGCCTGGACCTCGCCCGAGACCTCGTCGATGTTCTCCATGACCTGCCAGACCACGAACCACACGACCAGGCCCATGACGACGAAGCCGGCGATGAAGGTGAGCGCGGTGGCCAGCCCGCGCGGTACGCCGCGCCGGCGCAGTCGGGTCACGGTCGGTTCCAGCAGCGCGGTGATGAGGAGCGCGACGGTGAACGAGAGCACCACCAGCTCGACGGAGCTGATGACCCTCATGAGCACCCACACCGTGCCGCCGAGCACCAGCAGTCGCCAGGCCGCCTCGGCGGCCACACGGACGCCCCAGGGCACGGCGGCCACCGGATCGGGTCTGGCGGAGACGGCGGGGGCGTAGGCGGGCGGGGCGGGCACGCTGGCCGGCTGCTCCGGCCGGGCGGCCTCGCCCTCGGGAGTCCCGGGGCTTTCCGGGCTCTCCGGGCTTTCGGCGCTTTCCGGGCCCTTCCGGCCCCCGGCGCCCCCGGCGCTCTCGGCGCCGCCCCGCGGGCGTTCTTCAGATGGTCCGGGCCCCGGTCCGGGCCTCGGTTCAGATCCCCGTTCAGATCCCCGTTCGGGCCCCGGTCCGGGCCCCGGTGGCTTCCGCGGGCCGGTGCCGCCGTTGCCCTCGCGCCCCCGCATCTCGGCCTGTTGGGATTCGAGCCGGTGGGCGAGCCGGGTAAGTCCGGTTCCCAGCCTGCCGACCCACTGCGGCAATTTGGACATTTCTCGTTTCCTACCCCCCAGTTTCCCCCTCGGTCGTCAAGGAGACGTTACCTGCCGAGGATGCGCGAAACCCCCGACCTGAGCCGGGGGTTTCGTGAAGCGTTCGATACTGGGCGGCTACCGGGTGTTGCCCGGTGGGACCGGCTCAGTAGTGGCCATTGGCCTGCCAGAACGACCAAGCGTCACAGGGGCTGCCGTAGCGCTCGTTCATGTAGTTCAGGCCCCACTTGATCTGGGTGGCCGGGTTGGTCTGCCAGTCGGCGCCCGCCGAGGCCATCTTGCCGGCCGGCAGCGCCTGCACCAGACCGTAGGCACCCGACGAGGGGTTGGAGGCCTTGTAGTTCCAGGTGGACTCGTGGTCCACGATGTTGCTGAAGCACTGGAACTGGCCACTCGGCACGATCTGCCGGGCCATCGCCTGGACCTCGGAGATGGTGTACGAAGCCTGCTGGGGGAAGCTGGAGGCGTCACGCGACGCCGAACGGCTCGCGACCTCCTCCTTCTTCTTCTCCTTGGCTTCGCGCTCCTTGGCCAGCTTCTCGGCGGCTGCCTTGTCCGCGGCGGCCTTCTTGGCCTTCGCGTCCTTGGCCGCCTGCTTGCGGGCTGACTCCTCGGCGGACTTGCGCGCCTCCGCGTCGGCCGCGGTGGACTGCACGTCCGCCTGCTGCGTCAGGGATGCGGTCTGCGCGACGGCCTGCTGCCCAGCAGGTATGTCCGCAAGGAGCGTCGAATCGGCGGCGGTCGCCTCGATCGGGTCGGACGAGCCTTGCTGCTGCTGTCCGCCCGCGGCGACGCCGACGACGGCGCCCACAGTGGTGACCGCGGTGGCCGAAGCCACTGCGAATCCCCGGACCGAAATCCGGCTCACTCGGTGTCCTTCCAGCATCGCCCGCTTAGGTGACCTCGCGGGCGCAATCGTGCCCCTGACGCTGTCCTCCCCTTGTTCCGTCCCCGGTGGTGCGATGGGGTCGACTGGTCACGGGAGGCACGGGCCCGGTGGGGATCCCCCGCAGGAGATCCTCGAGGTGCTCGGGCGGCATACGGCGAACGCTGTTTAGTTCTGATACTGCTGTTGCTCGGTACCGCTGGGGGTACTGGTGTGCCGTATGCGGGGCCTGACAGAACCCACACACTGCCGGACGCGGAGCCCCCTCGGCAATTCCCCGCCAGGTGTGAAAGCTCACATCCTGTTTACGCCCTAGGATTTCCGGAAACCCCCGCGCGCCAAGACGCCGCGCGGCTAGGCTCGTTGGCCTTTCCGCGCGGCGCCCTATGGCCGCAAACGACTCAACCGGCTCAGATGTGGCCGTCCTCCAGCATTTCGGTCACCAGCGCCGCGATCGGCGAACGCTCGGAGCGGGTCAGGGTGACATGCGCGAACAGCGGATGCCCCTTCAGCTTCTCGACGACCGCCACCACACCGTCGTACCGCCCGACGCGGAGGTTGTCCCGCTGCGCCACATCGTGGGTGAGCACCACCCGGGAGTTGGCGCCGATCCGGGACAGAACGGTGAGCAGCACGTTCCGCTCCAGCGACTGGGCCTCGTCGACGATGACGAAGGCGTCATGGAGCGAGCGGCCGCGGATGTGCGTCAGCGGCATCACCTCCAGCATCCCGCGCCCCACGACCTCCTCGATCACCTCGGCGCTGGTCACCGCGGACAGGGTGTCGAAGACCGCCTGTGCCCAAGGGCTCATCTTCTCGGCCTCGGTGCCGGGCAGATAGCCCAACTCCTGGCCGCCCACCGCGTACAGCGGGCGGAAGATCATCACCTTGCGGTGCTGACGCCGCTCCAGCACGGCCTCGAGACCGGCGCACAGCGCCAGCGCCGACTTGCCGGTACCGGCCCGGCCGCCCATCGAGATGATGCCGACCTCCGGGTCGAGCAGCAGGTCCAGGGCGATGCGCTGCTCCGCGCTGCGCCCGTGGATGCCGAACGCCTCGCGGTCGCCGCGCACCAGCCGCACCTGGCCATCCGGGGTGACCCGGCCCAACGCGTTACCGCGCTCGGACTGGAGCACCAGGCCCGTGTGCACGGGCAGCCCGGCCGCCTCGGGGACATCCGCCGTCTCGGCGGCGAACAGGTCGTCCACCTGTTCGGCCGAGACGGCGAGCTCCGCCATCCCGGTCCAGCCCGAGTCGGTTATCGCCAGCTCCGCGCGGTACTCCTCGGCGAGCAGGCCCACCGAGGACGCCTTGATGCGCAGCGGCAGGTCCTTGGACACGACGGTGACGTCGTACCCCTCGGCCTGCAGGTTTCTGGCGACCGCGAGGATCCGCGAGTCGTTGTCCCCCACCTTGCCGCCGTGGTTCAGGAAGGCGGCGGGGAGGATGCCCGGGTCGGAGTGGTTGAGCTCGACACGCAGGGTGCCGCCCAGTTCCCCGATGGGGATCGGAGCGTCCAGACGGCCGTAGCGGACGCGGTACTCGTCCAGCAGGCGCAGCGCCTGCCGTGCGAAGTACCCGAGCTCCGGGTGGTGCCGCTTGGCCTCCAGTTCCGTGACCACCACGACCGGCAGCACGACTTCGTGCTCGTCGAAGCGGGCCATGGCATTGGGGTCGGCCAGCAGGACGCTGGTGTCGAGGACATAGGTGCGCCGGTCGTGCTCGCGGCGTTTCTTGCTGGTCACCACGGGTGGACGAACCCCCTCGGGAGAGGTTGGGGTGCGACGGCGTCGCGGGAGTGAGGTATTCCCCGCCGCAGACGGGGAACGGACCGGGCTCGGGCCCACTGGGAGGGCCGAGCGCCGGCCCTCCGCGTCATACGCACGATCCGCACAGTCGTCCGTGTGCAAAGGGCCTCCCGGGCGAACGGCCCGATGCCGTCCGCTGGCAGTTCGACACCCAACTGGACAGGTGGGACAGGGCGTCGACCTGGAAGGGATATTCCCTCGAACGTGCGGGGGCATGCAACGGCATATGACGGCGCGGATATGAACGTTGTGAAACCAGCGTGCTACACGGCCCGGGGCAGGGCGGCGGGCGGGGGGAGTCCCCCCCCCCGCGGTCATCAGGTAGGAAACAACGGTGCAAGGTGGGGACCGGCGAGCGCT
>NZ_JBHYVB010000400.1:2496-4677 GCF_042750115.1 Streptomyces sp. NPDC059455 | reverse complement strand
TCCCGACGCCTTCGCCCCACCCGGTGCCGTCAGCGGCGTCCGAGAACGGCTTGCACCGCCCATCGGCAGCAAGTCCTCGCTGCCGCGCGAACTCCAGGTACGCGCCCGGGGTGGCCATGACCGTGACGCCACCGGCCAGCGCGATCCCGCACTCACCGGACCGCAACGCCTGCGCCGCAAGGTGAATCGCCGTCAGCGACGAGGAACACGCCGTGTCGATCGAGACTGCAGGCCCCTGCAACCCCAGCGAGTACGCCACGCGTCCCGACGCCACACTCGCCGTCGTCCCGGTCATCCCGTAGCCGCCGGCGCCGTACTGTCCCCCGGCTCGGTAGCCGGAGGTGATGATGCCGGCGTAGACGCCCGTGTCGGTGCCGCGCAGCGAACCCGGGGTGATGCCCGCGTCTTCCAGCGCCTCCCAGCACGTCTCCAACAGCAACCGCTGCTGCGGGTCCATCCCCAACGCCTCACGCGGACTGATCCCGAAGAACTCCGCATCGAACTCACCAGCGCTGTCCAGGAAGCCACCCACCGGGGCGTAACGCGCACCCTCGTCATCGCCCGGCTCAAGGTCCGGCAGGCCTGCCAGGTCCCAGCCGCGGTTCGACGGGAAGCCTGCCATCGCGTCGGAGCCACCGGCGACCAACCGCCAGAAGCCCTCCGGCCCCTCGGCTCCACCCGGGAACCGGCAGCCGATTCCGACGATCGCCACCGGCTCATCCGTGCCGACACGGACCGCCGGCACGGCGCTCTCGCCGAGGGGCTCGGCCGTTCCGCACGCCTCTGTCACCAGGTGCCGGGCGAGTTCCAGCGGGACGGGGTAGTCGAAGACCAGGGTGGCGGGCAGGCTCAGGCCCGTCTCCGCGACCAGTCGGTTGCGCAGCTCCAGCGCGGTCAGGGAGTCGAGGCCCAGCTCGCGGAAGGCCCGCTGGGGATCGATGTCACCGGGGCCGGCATGGCCCAGGACAGCCGCCGCAGCCGCCCGGACGATCTGCAGGACTTCCTGCTCGCGATCGGCGGGCGAGAACTCTGCCAACCGGGCCGCCAGGCCGCCCGCGTCCGGAGCCGCAGTCGCGGACCCGGCCGCGGTCGGGCGGGCGGGGGCACCGGCGACCAGGCCGCGCAGCAGCGGCGGCAGCGGCCTTCCGGGGCGGGACAGCGTCGTCAAGTCCAGCAGAACCGGAACGGCCAAGGGTGCACCCAACGCGGTAGCGGCGTCGAACAGCGCCAGGCCCATCTCGGTCGTCAGCGGCTGGACGCCACCACGGCGCAGGCGGGACAAACCAGTGCCGTTGAGGTGCCCGGTCATCTCCGAGGACTGGGCCCACAACCCCCACGCCAGCGACTGACCGGCCAGCTGCCGGCCGTGCCGGTAGGCGGCCAGCGCATCCAGGAATCCGTTCGCGGCGGCGTAACTCCCCTGCCCTGGGCTGCCCATGACGGCCGCGGCCGAGGAGTACAGCACGAAGCCCGCCAGGCCCGCGTCTTCGGTCAGCTCATGCAGGTTCCACGCCGCATCGGCCTTGGCCGACAGCACCTTTGCCATTCGCTCGGGCGTCAACGACTCCACGGTCGCGTCGTCGATCACACCGGCGGCATGCACCACCGCCGTCAGCGGACGGCCAGCGGCGACCTTGGCCAGGACCGAGGCGAGGGCGTCGCGGTCAGCGGCATCGCCCGCCTGCACGCGAACACTCGCCCCCGAGGCCGCCAACTCGGCGGCCAGGCGAGCCACTCCCGGCGCGGCCGGGCCGCGCCGGGACATCAGCGCCAGGTGCCGCATGCCACGGGCATCCACCAGGTGCCGCGCCAACTCCCCACCCAGCGCCCCTGTTCCGCCGGTGATCAGCACCGTGCCCTGCCGGTCCCACTCGGCCGGCGCGGTGTCGGGCTCCTCTGTCCCAGCCCGGGCCAGTCGGCGGCCGAACGCCACCACGCCGCCGCCGTCGGCAGCGGGACGGACCCAGACCTCCGGTTCGTCGGCATCCAGCACAGCAGCCAGAACGGTCTCCACGTCGGCGTCGTAGCTGGGGTAGAGCCCGGCTGACGAGTCGACATCGACCAGCAGGAAGCGGCCGGGGTGCTCGGGCTGGGCCGAGCGGACCAAGCCTGCCACCGCCGCGGGGGGGCGGGGCGGGGGGGGGGGGGGCGCCCGGGGGGGGGGGAGCAACCCCCCCGGGG
>NZ_JBHYVB010000400.1:0-2486 GCF_042750115.1 Streptomyces sp. NPDC059455 | reverse complement strand
GGCAGCGTGAGCTCTCTATCAGACTCAGCTCCGCGCAGGGCCCAGTCGGCGGCCGCGCCTTGGGTCCAGATCACCAAGCGCGCGTTGTCGGTCTCGGGATCGGCCAGCCACTCCTGCACCCAACCCAGCACCGTCGCAGCGGCCGACTGGGCCGCCTGCGGCGCCGACATCCCGAACGGGGCAGCCGGCACGGCCGCGACAACCACCGGCGCGGAGCCGACCGGCTGGCCGTGCCGCACCCAGTGCACCCCGAGGGCCGAAGCTTGCGCGGTCAGCGGCACCCAATCCACGGTGAACAGCGACTGCCGAACCTGCCGGCCCGGCCCGGCGAACTGACCAGCCGGAATCTCACGCAGCGCCAACGACCGCGCCTGCAGCACCGGCTGACCGGCACCGTCGAACGCCGTCACCGAGAGCCCGCCTGCCCCGGGAGCCAGGACGACCCGCAGGTGGCGGGCACCGTCGGCCAGCAGCCGCACCCCCGACCAGGCGAACGGCAACCCCGTCCCGCCACTGCCATTGCTGGTGCTGTTGCCGACGGTCAGGAGACCGTGCAGCGCGGCGTCGAGCAGAGCCGGATGCAGACCGAACCCGGCAGCATCGGCTTCGACAACCTCGGGCAGCTCGACGTCGGCGTAGACGGTGTCCCCGGCACGCCACACCTGACGCAGGCCCTGGAACGCCGGACCGTCGCCGTAGCCGCGCTGGGCGAACTTCTCATAGGCGTCATCGACCGGAACCGACTCCGCACCGGCAGGAGGCCAGGCACCCAGCGGCGCCGGGGCAGGCTCACCATCGGCTGCGGCCAGCACACCGACCGCGTTCCGAACCCACTCGCCCTCGCCCTCACGGGAGGAGACGGTGACGGTTCGCCGGCCACTGTCGTCGTCGCTGTCGCCGACCTGGACCTGAAGCTGCACGCCACCGGAGCCGGGAAGGATCAGCGGTTCCTGGAGTGTCAGTTCTTCCAGCGTGCCGCAACCGGCCAGGTCTCCGGCGTGGATCGCCAGGTCCACGAACGCCGTGCCGGGCAGCAACACCGTGCCGTGGACCGCGTGGTCGGCCAGCCACGGCATCGCGGCCAAGGACAGGCGACCCGTCAGCACGAGCCCATCGCCCTCGGCCAGCCACACCGCAGCCGCCAACAACGGATGCCCGCTCTGCTGCTGCCCAGCCGACGAAACATCCCCACGACCGGCCATCGCCTTGGGCCAGTAACGCTCCCGCTGGAACGGATACGTCGGCAGAGCAACCGTCTGCGCGCCCTCGCCGGCCACCGCGGCCCAGTCCACCTCGACACCGGCGGCGTAGGCACCGGCCAGGGCGGTCAGCCAGCGGCTCCGGCCGCCATCGCCGCGCTGCAACGTGCCCGCCACGACCAGGTCCTCACCCGCCTGCGCGATCGCCAAACCCAACACAGGATGCGGGCTCACCTCCACAAACACCCGGTGACCCTCCGCCGCCAGCCCGGCAATGACCTCACCGAACCGCACCGGCTCACGCAGGTTCCGGAACCAGTACCCGCCGTCCAACCCGGCGGTGTCCAGCACACGCGCCTCAAGCGTGGAGTAGAACGGCACCGCACCAGAAACCGGAGACACCCCCGCCAGGTCCTCGGCCAAACGGTCCTGGACGGCTTCGACGTGCGCCGTGTGCGAGGCGTAGTCCACCGCGATGCGGCGCGCCCCCCGATCCGCGTAGGCGTCCACGAACTCCGAGCACGCGCTCGCGGCACCGGCCACTACGACCTGCCGGGGGCCGTTGACGGCCGCGACCGACAGGTCCTCACCCCAGCGGGAGATCCACTCCCCCACCTCATCCAGACCAGCGGGCACCGACACCATCCCGCCCGTGCCCGCAAGCCCCGCCAACGCCCGGCTGCGCAACGCCACAACCCGCGCGCCATCCTCCAAAGACAACCCGCCGGCGACACACGCCGCCGCGATCTCACCCTGACTGTGACCCGCCACCGCCGCAGGCTCCACGCCATACGCCCGCCAGAGCCCGGCCAAGCTGACCGCTACCGCCCACGACGCCGGCTGAACCACATCCACCCGCCCCAACAATCCCGCATCCGCGAGCACATCACGCAACTGCCAATCCACAAACGGCTCCAACGCCCGCTCACAGCGCTCCATCACCGCCGCGAACACCGGCTCCCCATCCCACAGTTGCAGACCCATCCCGACCCACTGCGCACCCTGACCCGCAAACACAAACACCGGCCGCGACACCGACGCCGAACCAGGAACCCCGGTCACCACACCCGGAGCCTCCTGGCCCGTTGCAACGGCAGCCAGACCCGCCAGCAACTGGTCACGGTCATCGCCGATCACCGCCAGGCGGTGCGCAAATCCTGTGGTCCGGGTTGCGGCCAACGAGAACGCCACATCCTTGGCCGAAACCTCCGGACGCGCCGCCACGAACTCCGCCAGCCGACCCGCCTGCCCGGCCAACGCCGCACCCGACCGCGCCGACACCACCCA
>NZ_JBHYVB010000399.1:0-4713 GCF_042750115.1 Streptomyces sp. NPDC059455 | reverse complement strand
CACCGGCGCGAGCGGCACGCTGGGTGCGCTGTTCGCCCGCCATCTGGTGGCGGAGCGTGGCGTACGGCAGCTGCTGCTGGTGAGCCGTCGTGGTGGCGAGGCTGCGGGCGCGTCCGAACTGGCTTCCGAGCTGGCCGCGTTGGGTGCGAGCGTGAGCTGGGCGGCGTGTGATGTCGCCGATCGTGACGCGCTGGCCGAGGTACTGGCGGGGATTCCGGCTGAGCACCCGCTGCTGGGCGTGGTGCACACGGCCGGTGTGCTGGATGACGGTGTGATCGGTTCGCTCACCCCCGAGCGCATGGCGGGGGTGTTGCGTCCGAAGGTGGACGCGGCCTGGAACCTGCATGAGCTGACCCGCGACCTGGACCTGTCGGCGTTTATTCTCTTCTCTTCGGCCGCCGGTGTTTTCGGCAATGCGGGTCAGGGCAACTACGCCGCCGCCAATGCCTACCTGGACGCCCTCGCCCAGCACCGTCGGGCACATGGCCTGCCCGCCACCTCGCTGGCTTGGGGCCTGTGGGCCGACTCCAGCGCGATGACCGGTGAGCTGGACGACGCGGATGTGTCCCGGATGAGCCGGGGCGGTGTTCTCGCGCTCTCCGCGACCGAGGGTCTGGAGCTGTTCGACGTGGCGGGCCGCCTCGGCGAGGCGGTGCTGGTGCCGATGTCGCTGGACATGGCCGCGCTCCGGGCGCAGGCGGCCAGCGGTGCGCTGGCGCCGCTGTTCCGTGGGCTGATGCGGGTTCCGGCGCGGCGGGCGGCGGAGGGTGCGGCGGCGTCGGGTGCGCTGGCGCGGCGGCTCGCCGGGCTGAGTGAGGCCGAGCAGCTCGATGTGCTGCTGGACCTGGTCCGTACGAACGTCGCGACGGTGCTCGGATACGCCGGTCCGGAGACGGTCGAGCCCGACCGTTCCTTCCGTGAGCTGGGCTTTGACTCGCTGACGGCGGTGGAGTTGCGGAATGCGCTGGGTGCGGTGAGTGAGCTGCGGCTGCCCGCGACGCTGGTCTTCGACTATCCGACGCCTGCGGTGCTGGCGGAGTTCCTGCGTGCGGAGGTTGTGGGGGCTGCGGCTGCGGTGGCGGGTCCGGTGGTGGTGTCGGCCGCCGATGATGAGCCGGTTGCCATCGTGGGTCTGGGCTGCCGCTACCCGGGTGGGGTGGAGACTCCGGAGGATCTGTGGCGGTTGGTCATGGAGGGCCGGGACGCGATTTCCGAGTTCCCGAATGACCGTGGCTGGGACCTCGCGGCGCTCTACCACGAGGACCCGGACCACAGCGGAACGAGCTACGCCCGCGAGGGCGGCTTCGTGGAGGACGCCGGCCACTTCGACCCGGGCTTCTTCGGGATTTCGCCGCGTGAGGCGTTGGCGATGGATCCGCAGCAGCGGTTGCTGTTGGAGACGTCGTGGGAGGCGTTCGAGCGGGCCGGGATCGACCCGGCCGTGCTGCGCGGCAGCCGGACCGGTGTGTTCGCGGGCGTCATGTACCACGACTACGCCTCGCTGCTGGAGCGGGTGCCCGAGGGCGTCGAAGGTTTCCTCGGTACGGGTAATGCGGCGAGTGTGATTTCGGGGCGGTTGGCTTACACGTTTGGTCTTGAGGGGCCGACGATCACGGTGGATACGGCGTGTTCGTCGTCGTTGGTGGCGTTGCATCTGGCGGTGCAGGCGTTGCGGAGTGGTGAGTGTTCGCTGGCGCTTGCGGGTGGTGTGACGGTGATGGCGACTCCGGCGCCGTTTGTGGAGTTCAGTCGTCAGCGTGGGTTGGCTGCTGATGGGCGGTGTAAGGCGTTCTCGGCGGATGCGGATGGTACGGGGTGGTCCGAGGGTGCGGGCATGCTGCTGGTGGAGCGGCTGTCGGATGCGCGGAGGAATGGTCATCCGGTGCTGGCGGTGGTGCGTGGCTCGGCGATCAATCAGGATGGTGCGTCGAATGGTTTGACGGCGCCGAATGGTCCGTCGCAGCAGCGGGTGATTCGTCAGGCGTTGGCGAATGCGGGTTTGTCGGCGTCCGAGGTGGACGCGGTCGAGGCGCATGGCACGGGGACCAGCCTCGGCGATCCCATTGAGGCGCAGGCGCTTATGGCGACGTATGGCCAGGAGCGGGGGCCGGAGCGGCCGTTGCTGCTTGGTTCCATCAAGTCGAACATGGGTCATACGCAGGCCGCTGCCGGTGTGGCGGGCATCATCAAGATCGTCATGTCGATGCGGCATGGTGTGTTGCCGCGAACGCTGCACGCGCAGGAACCGTCGCCGCATATTGACTGGTCTGCGGGTGCGGTGTCGCTGCTGCAGGAGTCGGTGGAGTGGCCGGAGTCCGGGCGCCCCCGACGCGCTGCGATCTCGTCGTTCGGCTTCAGTGGCACCAACGCGCACACGATCATCGAGCAGGCCCCGGTCAGCGAGGACGAGGCCCCGCGTGAGGTGGCGACGGCGCCTGGTGTGACGTCGTGGCCGCTGTCGGCGAAGACCGCCGACGCGCTGTGTGCGCAGGCCGGGCGGCTCCGTTCCTACCTGGACGAGCGGCCGGAGCTCGCACCGGCCGACCTCGGCTACTCGCTCGCGACCACGCGCGCCGCGCTGGACCACCGCGCGGTGCTGGTGGCCGACGACCGCGAGGGCTTCCTGCGCGGTCTGGACGCGCTGGCACGCGGGGAGTCCGGCGCGGAGGTTATCCAGGGGTCGGCTGCTGGCGGCAAGGTGGCGTTCCTGTTCACGGGGCAGGGGAGTCAGCGGCTGGGGATGGGGCGTGCGCTGTACGACGCCTTCCCGGTGTTCGCGGAGGCGCTGGACGCGGTCTGCGATGAGCTGGATGGGCACCTTGAGCGGCCGTTGAAGACGGTGCTGTTCGGGGAGGACGCCGAGGCGCTGGACCAGACCGGGTTCACTCAGCCCGCGCTGTTCGCCATCGAGGTGGCGCTGTTCCGGCTGGTGCAGGCGTGGGGTCTCAAGGCGGACTTCCTCTCCGGTCACTCGATTGGTGAGCTGGCTGCCGCGCATGTGGCGGGTGTGTTGTCGCTCGCGGACGCGTGCACGCTGGTGGCGGCTCGTGGGCGGTTGATGCAGGAGCTGCCCGCCGGTGGCGCGATGATCGCCATCCAGGGCTCCGAGGACGAGGTGCTGCCGCTGCTCACCGAGCGCGTGAGCATCGCCGCCCTCAACGGTCCGGCCTCCGTGGTCATCGCGGGCGATGAGGACGCGGCGGCTGAGATCGCTGCCGGTTTCGAGGCGCAGGGTCGGAAGACCAAGCGGCTCACGGTCAGCCACGCGTTCCACTCCCCGCGCATGGACGGGATGCTGGAGGCGTTCCGCGAGGTCGCGGAGGGGCTGTCGTACGCGGCCCCGCGCATCCCGATCGTTTCCAACCTCACCGGCGCGGTCGTCTCCGCCGAGGAGATCACCACCCCCGACTTCTGGGTGCGCCACGTCCGTGAAGCCGTCCGCTTCCTCGACGGTGCCCGGACGATGGAAGCCCAGGGCGTCACCACCTACCTCGAACTCGGCCCGGACGGGGTCCTGACCGCCATGGCCCAGGAGTGCGTCACCGACGCCGACGCGGCCGGATTCGCCGCCGTGTTGCGGGCCGGTCGGCCCGAGGCGCGGGCGGTCCACACCGCCGTGGCGCGGGCGTACGTCCGTGGTGTGGCGGTGGACTGGGCGGCCGTCTTCGCCGGTACGGGCGCGGCTCGGGTCGAGCTGACCGATCTGCCGACGTACGCCTTCCAGCGCCGCCGGTACTGGCCGCAGGCGTCGGCCTACGGCATCGGTGGCACAGCGGGGCTCGGGCTGGCCGCCGTGGATCATCCGCTCGTGGGGGCCGCCGTACCGCTCGCGGGTGGCGACGGTGTGCTGCTGACCGGGCGGATCTCGGCCCAGACGCATCCGTGGCTGCTCGATCACGCCGTGATGGGTTCGGTGCTGCTGCCGGGTACGGCCTTCGTTGAGCTGGCGGTTCGCGCCGGTGACCAGGTGGGCTGTGACCAGGTTGAGGAGCTGACGCTGGAGGCGCCGCTGGTGCTTCCGGAGGTGGGCGGTGTTCAGCTTCAGGTGTCGGTGGGTGCGCCGGATGGCTCCGGTCGTCGTGCGTTCGAGGTGTACTCGCGGCTTGAGGACGCGGCCGCCGATGAGCCGTGGCTGCGCCACGCCTCGGGTGCGCTCGTGGAGGGCGCGCCGGCGGCGTCGTTCGACCTGAGCGCCTGGCCCCCGGCCGGTGCGACACCGGTCGAGCTTGACGGTCTCTACGAGGGCATGGCGGGCCTGGGGCTCGCCTACGGCCCGGTGTTCCAGGGGCTGAGGTCCGCCTGGCGGCTCGATGGCGAGGTATACGCGGAGCTGGAGCTGGCGGAGGACGGGCAGTCCGAGGCGGGGCTGTTTGGTCTGCATCCGGCGCTGCTGGACTCGGCCCTGCACGCGGTCGGGCTCGGTGGTCTGATCGAGGGTGAGGCCGGGGCTCGGTTGCCGTTCTCGTGGGCTGGTGTGTCGTTGCACGCGGTGGGTGCTTCGGTGTTGCGGGTGCGGTTGTCGGCGGCGGGTTCCGATGCGGTGTCGTTGGCGGTGGCGGATGGTGCCGGGCGTGCGGTGCTGTCGGTGGACTCGCTGGTGTTGCGGCCGGTGTCGGTCGAGCAGTTGGAGAGCGCGCGTACGGCGTACCACGAGTCGCTGTACTGCGTGGAGTGGACGGCGACGCCCGCATCCGTGGACTTGGCCGAGGGCCG
>NZ_JBHYVB010000398.1:0-4775 GCF_042750115.1 Streptomyces sp. NPDC059455 | reverse complement strand
GGCCGCCCCTCCGGCTGAGGGGCGGCCCGGCCCGTAAAGGCACCTGGCCCGTAGCGGCAACCCGGCCCGTAAAAGCACCTGGCCCGTGGCGGCAACCTGGCCCGTAAAAGCACCTGGCCCGTAAAGGCAGCCCGACCCGTAAAGGCGCCTGGCCCGCGGCGTATCGCCTGGGTCCGCACAAGTCACCCGGGCCCGCAGACGCAGACGCCCCCCGGACCCGTGGCGGGGCGTCAGCGGCGGGCGACGCCCTCCGCGCGGGCGGCCGCGGCGACGGCCGCGGTCACGGCGGGGGCGACCCGCTCGTCGAACGGCGAGGGGATGACCTTGTCCGCGCTCAGCTCATCGGCCACCACGGCGGCCAGCGCCTCGGCGGCCGCGAGCTTCATGCCCTCGGTGATCCGGGAGGCCCGGACCTGGAGGGCGCCCGCGAAGATGCCGGGGAAGGCGAGGACGTTGTTGATCTGGTTCGGGAAGTCGCTGCGCCCGGTGGCGACCACCGACGCGTACTGGTGGGCGACGTCCGGGTGGATCTCCGGGTTGGGGTTGGCCATCGCGAAGATGAAGGCGTCCGGCGCCATCTTGGCCACCGCGTCCTCCGGCACCGTGCCGCCGCTGACCCCGATGAAGACGTCGGCGCCGTCCAGCGCGGCCTCCAGGGAGCCGGTGAGCCCGGCCTTGTTGGTGAAGCCGGCCAGCTCACGCTTGACGTCGGTGAGGTCCTCGCGGTCCGGCGAGACGACGCCCTTGCGGTCGCACACGGCCACATCGCCGATGCCCGCCTCGGTGAGGATCCGGGCGATGGCCACACCGGCGGCGCCCGCCCCGGAGATGACGGCGCGCAGCTGACCCAGCGCACGGTTCGTCAGCTTGGCGGCGTTGCGCAGCGCGGCGAGGGTGACCACCGCCGTGCCGTGCTGGTCGTCGTGGAAGATCGGGATGTCGACCCGCTCCTGGAGCTTGCGCTCGATCTCGAAGCAGCGGGGCGCGGAGATGTCCTCCAGATTGACGCCGCCGAACGAGGGCGCGAACCGGGCGACGGTCTCCACGATCTCGTCCACGTCCCGGCAGTCGAGCGCGATCGGCACCGCGTCCACACCGCCGAACTGCTTGAAGAGGATCGCCTTGCCCTCCATCACCGGAAGGGACGCCTCCGGACCGATGTCGCCGAGCCCCAGCACCGCGCTGCCGTCCGTCACCACGGCGACGACCTGGGACTTCCAGGTGTAGTCGTGGACGAGCTCGGGCTGCTCGGCGATCGCGCTGCACACCTTGGCCACGCCCGGTGTGTACGCGAGGGACAGATCGTCCCGGTTGCGCACGGGCACGGTCGCCTGGACGGCCATCTTGCCGCCGCGGTGCAGGGCGAACGCCGGATCGAAGGGCTCCCCATCGGTCACGCCTTCGACTCCTTCACCGCTGCCGCTTGTGCTGTCGCTGCGAGGATTGACCATCTCCGCTGCCACTGTTTGACCCCTTTGTCGTTTTTCTGTCGAGGGTATCCGCCCCAGGTTCGGAGCGGGCGGGCACCGCGTCGCCCCATTTCAGCGGATGACCACCGCATGGGTGTGGGTACGGACGCCGGGCGCGTCGCACACGCGCCCTGAGCCCCGGGTGAGGGGTGTAGCCGTCTGTTCTACCTGAAGCGCGCGTCGAGGGACGAACGAGTTCTGGTGCCATGACGCCGGAAAACCAGGCATTGCGCCTGAAGGCGGGCGAAGCTCCAGGGAAAGTCCACGCCGCTGTCACGCGCTGTTCCCCGCGTGATCATGAGCCCGCCCGCGTCACCGGCCACCGCTGTCCGGCCGGTATCGCTGTCCGGTTGTGCACCACGGGGATCGCCCGTTATCCGATTTTGACATGGCCGACGGCCCGTACGGGCCCGTCCGATGGCAAGATGCCCCAATCACACGAGATCGCGACACCCACAAACGTGTTCCCGAGATCTCCCCCCTCACCCTGCCGGAGGAACCAGCATGACCGCCAGCTTCACGCCCCGTAGGGCCACCCTGAAGTCCCGGATGGCCCCCGTCGGCGCGATAGCGGTGGTAGGCGTCCTGCTGCTGACGGGCTGCGGCGATCAGACCGACAAGGCCACGGGCGGGTCCAACAGCAACTCCGCCCCGCTGTTCAACCAGCTGCCCAAGGAGATCCAGAGCGCCAAGGTGATCAAGGTGGGCTCGGACATCAACTACCCGCCGGTCGAGTTCAAGAAGAACGGCGAGGTCATGGGCATCGACCCGGATATCGCCGCCGCGCTCGGCAAGCAGCTCGGGGTGAAGTTCGAGTTCAACAACGGCACCTTCGACACCCTGCTCTCGGGTCTGCGCTCCAAGCGCTACGACATCGCCATGTCGGCCATGACCGACAACAAGGGCCGCCAGGAGGGCGTCGACCCGGACACCGGCAAGAAGGCGGGCGAGGGTGTCGACTTCGTCGACTACTTCACCGCGGGTGTCTCGATCTACACCAAGAAGGGCGCCAACTCGGGCATCAAGACCTGGGACGACCTGTGCGGCAAGAAGATCGTCGTGCAGCGCGGCACGGTCTCCCACGACCTGGCCAAGTCCCAGTCGAAGACCTGCCAGAAGAACGGCAATGGCAAGATCTCGGTCGAGGCGTTCGGCAATGACACCGAGGCCCAGACCCGGCTGCGCGGCGGTGGCGCCGTCGCCGGGTCCAGCGACTTCCCGGTCGCCGCGTACGCGGTGAAGACCTCCGGCGGCGGCAAGGACTTCGAGCTCGTCGGCGATCAGGTGGAGGCGGCCCCGTACGGCATCGCCGTCGCCAAGAAGAACACCCAGCTGCGCGATGCCCTCAAGCAGGCCCTCGCCCTGATCATCGCGAACGGCGAATACGACAAGATCATCGCGAAGTGGGGCGTCAAGGACGGCGCGGTCACCAAGGCCATCATCAACGGCGGCAAGTGATCCGGCCCTCCCCCGTCCGCGCTCGCGCTGAAAGGCATCATCCGTGACTACTAAGATCGAAAAGGCGGGTCCGGTCGACGCCCCGCCGCCGGCGCCGGAGAGCATCAAGGCCATCCCGGTGCGGCACTACGGCCGCTGGGTCGCCGCGATCATCGCCATCGCCCTGATCGTCCTGCTGATCTCCGCCTTCGCCCGCGGTGACGTCAACTGGAACGCCATCCCGGACTACTTCTTCGACAGCGAGGTCCTCAGGGGCGTTCGCAACACCGTCTGGATCACCATCCTCTCGATGGTGGTCGGTGTGGCCCTCGGCATCGTCCTCGCGGTGATGCGGCTGTCGAAGAACCCGGTGACCGCCTCCATCGCCTGGGGCTACATCTGGTTCTTCCGCGGCACCCCGGTCTATGTGCAGCTGCTGGTCTGGTTCAACCTCGGTCTGGTGTTCGACTACATCAACATCATGCCGATCTACAAGGACGAGTGGTCGGACTTCATGACCCCGTTCCTGGCCGCCCTGCTGGGCCTGGGCCTGAACGAGGCCGCGTACATGGCCGAGATCTGCCGGGCGGGCATCCAGTCGGTCGACGAGGGCCAGTCCGAGGCCGCCCAGGCGCTCGGCATGAGCCACGCCAAGACGCTGCGCCGGGTGGTGCTGCCGCAGGCGATGCGGGTGATCGTGCCGCCGACCGGCAATGAGTTCATCAACATGCTCAAGACCACCTCGCTGGTGATCGCGGTGCAGTACTGGGACCTCCTCCAGGCCACCTCCGAGGTCGGGCAGAACTCCGGCGCCACGGCGGAGATGCTCTTCCTCGCGGCCGCCTGGTACCTGATCCTCACCTCGGTGCTCAGCGTCGGCCAGTACTACCTGGAGCGGTACTACGCGCGCGGCTCGAGCCGTAGCCTGCCGGCCACCCCGCTGCAGCGGGTCCGGGCCAATCTGCTCTCCTTCAGCAACCGCTCCGGAGGTGTCGGCGCATGACCGCCATGGTGAAGGCCGAGGGCGTCCACAAGTCCTTCGGCCCGGTTCAGGTCCTCAAGGGCATCGACCTCGAGGTCGCCCCGCGCGAGGTGTTCTGCCTGATCGGCCCGTCCGGCTCCGGCAAGTCCACCTTCCTGCGCTGCATCAACCACCTGGAGAAGGTCAATTCCGGGCGGCTGTACGTGGACGGCAATCTGGTCGGCTACCGCCAGAAGGGCGACAAGCTCTACGAGCTCAAGGACCGCGAGGTCGCCGAGAAGCGGCGCGACATCGGCATGGTCTTCCAGCGCTTCAACCTCTTCCCGCACATGACCGCGCTGGAGAACGTGATCGAGGCGCCGGTCCAGGTCAAGCGCGAGTCCAAGGCGGTGGCGCGGGAGCGCGCGCTGAAGCTGCTGGACCGGGTGGGCCTCGCCGACAAGGCGGCCAACTACCCCTCCCAGCTCTCCGGCGGCCAGCAGCAGCGCGTGGCGATCGCGCGGGCGCTGGCGATGGAGCCGAAGCTGATGCTCTTCGACGAGCCCACCTCGGCGCTCGACCCGGAGCTGGTCGGCGATGTGCTCGATGTGATGCGCGGGCTCGCGGAGGACGGCATGACGATGATCGTCGTGACGCATGAGATGGGCTTCGCGCGCGAGGTCGGGGACTCGGTCGTCTTCATGGACGACGGCGTGGTGGTGGAGTCCGGGCATCCGAGGGAGGTGCTGACCAATCCGCGGCACGAGCGGACGAAGTCGTTCCTCTCCAAGGTGCTCTAAGCGGATCGGCGGAAGTCGGCTGGGGTTCGGTGGCGCCCCGAAGGGGCGCGGGGCTGTGTCGATACTGTGTCTTATACACATCTACGATCCCACGAGACCGTCTGGCAT
>NZ_JBHYVB010000397.1:0-4776 GCF_042750115.1 Streptomyces sp. NPDC059455 | reverse complement strand
CCACCCCCACCGGGGGCGAACCCCCCCGCCCCCCGGCCGCCGGGGGGGGGGGTCCTCAATCGCCGGACGGGCTTGAATTGCCGCGCCAGCGGCAGGCTCCGCCCCAGCACCCCGGTCCTCAAACGCCGGACCGGCTTGAATTGCCGCATCCGCCGGACCGGCTTGAGAAGCCGCAGGAGCGTGCGGCGCCGCAAGGTTCCCGGGCAGGACGACCACCACATCATCCGGCAACGCTGTGGCGCCGGACTCCACCGCCGTGGCCAGCGCCTCCAAGTCGGCGTACGCGTCCAACCGCTGCCCAGCCGACTCCAGGCCGAGGACGTCGGACCCCAGCAGCGCACAGCGTCCAGCCGCACCCTGCCCGGACACCTCAGCCCAATCCAGCCGGTACAGCGACTCCTGACGGCCACCCCGCGCACCCCGGATCTGCTCGGCCGACACCGGCCGCAACACCAGCGAATCCACCGACAGCACCGCACGCCCAGCACCATCAGCCACCGCCAACGACACCGCACCCGCACCAGCCGCCGACAACCGCACCCGCAACACCGAAGCACCCACCGCATGCAACGACACACCAGCCCACGAGAACGGCAACCGAGCCCCGCCCTCACCCTCGATCAGACCACCCAACCCCACCGCATGCAGCGCCGAATCCAACAGCGCCGGATGCAGACCAAACGCACCCGCCTCGGACCGCGCACCCTCCGACAGCTCCAACTCCGCGTAGACCTCATCACCCAACCGCCAAGCGGACCTCAGCCCCCGGAACACCGGGCCATAGGCGAGCCCCAGGCTCGCCATGCCCTCGTAGAGACCGTCAAGCGCAACCGGCGTCGCGCCCGCCGGAGGCCATACGCCCAGGTCGAACGACGCCGCCGGCGCGCCCTCCACGAGCGCACCCGAGGCGTGGCGCAGCCACGGCTCATCGGCGGCCGCGCCCTCGAACCGCGAGTACACCTCGAACGCACGACGACCGGACCCGTCCGGCGCACCCACCGACACCTGAAGCTGAACACCGCCCACCTCCGGAAGCACCAGCGGCGCCTCCAGCGTCAGCTCCTCAACCTGGTCACAGCCCACCTGGTCACCGGCGCGAACCGCCAGCTCAACGAAGGCCGTACCCGGCAGCAGCACCGAACCCATCACGGCGTGGTCCGCCAGCCACGGGTGAGTGTCGAGTCCCAGGCGCCCCGTGAGCAGCAGGCCCTCGCCGCCGGCCAGCGGCACGGCGGCCCCGACCAGCGGATGGTCGACGGTCGCCAGCCCCAGCCCGGCCGTACCGCCCACGGTGGCCGGGAGCTCGGGCCAGTAGCGCGCGTGCTGGAAGGCGTACGTCGGCAGCTCCACCCGAGCCGCGCCCGTACCGGCGAAGACGGCCGCCCAGTCCACGGCCACACCGCGCACATGGGCGCGCGCGAGGGCCTTGGTCAGCGTCTCGGCCTCGGACCTGCCCTTGCGCAGGGCCGAGACGAACGCGGCATCCTCACCGGTGACACACTGCTGCGCCATCGCGGTGAGCACACCGTCCGGGCCCAGCTCGACAAAGGTGGAGACACCCTCGGTCTCCAGGGCCCGCACGCCGTCGAGGAAGCGAACGGCCTCGCGGACATGGCGCACCCAGAAGTCGGGGGTCGTGATCTCCTCGGCGGAGACCAGCTCGCCCGTCAGGTTGGACACGATCGGGATGCGCGGGGCCTCGTACGTAAGCCCCTGCGCCACCTCGCGGAACGCCTCCAACATGCCGTCCATGCGCGGCGAGTGGAACGCGTGGCTGACCGTGAGCCGCTTGGTCTTCCGACCCTGCGCCTCGAACGCGGCCGCGATCTCCCCAGCCGCGTCCTCATCACCCGCGATGACCACCGACGACGGCCCATTGAGCGCGGCAATCGACACGCGCTCGGTCAGCAGCGGCGCCACCTCGTCCTCGGACGCCTGCACGGCGATCATCGCGCCACCGGCGGGCAGCGCCTGCATCAGACGGCCACGCGCCGCAACCAGCTTCGCCGCGTCCGCCAGCGAGAGCACACCCGCCACATGCGCGGCGGCCAGCTCCCCGATGGAGTGCCCGGACAGGAAGTCCGCCTTCAAGCCCCACGCTTCGACGAGCCGGAACAGCGCCACCTCAATCGCGAAGAGCGCGGGCTGGGTGAACCCGGTCTGGTCCAGCTCCGCCGCGTCCTCGCCGAACAGCACATCCCGCAGCGGCCGTTCCAGATGCGCGTCCAGCTCCGCACACACGGCGTCCAGCGCCTCGGCGAACACCGGATAGGCGTCATACAGCTCACGCCCCATCCCCAGCCGCTGACTCCCCTGCCCCGTGAACAGGAACGCCACCTTGCCACCGGCCACCGAACCCTGAACGAGCGCCGCAGCGCGACGCCCCTCGGCCAGCGCCCCCAGAGCCGTCAGCAGCCCGTCCCGGTCCTCGGCCACCACCACCGCACGGTGGTCGAACGCCGATCGGCCGGTCGCCAGCGAGTGGCCCAGGTCGACCGCGCCCAGCTCGGGCCGGTCCGCCACATGGGCGACCAGCCGCTCGGCCTGGGCCCGCAGGGCGGCCGCGCTGCGGCCGGACAGCACCCACGGCACCACACTCGGAGCCACCGCACCCGGAGCCACCGCACCGGAGGGGGTCTCAGCCGCCTCCACCACCGGCGCCTGCTCGATGATCGTGTGCACATTCGTGCCGCTGATGCCGAACGACGACACACCCGCGCGGCGCGGACGGCCGTTCTCCGGCCACTCCACCTGCTCCGTCAGCAGCGAGACGGCCCCCGCCGACCAGTCCACATGCGGCGACGGCTCGTCCGCGTGCAGGGTCCTCGGCAGCACCCCGTGCCGCATGGCGAGGACCATCTTCATGATGCCCGCGACACCGGCGGCGGCCTGCGTGTGGCCCATGTTCGACTTGATGGAGCCGAGCAGCAACGGCCGCTCGGCGTCCCGCTCCTGGCCGTACGTGGCCAGCAGCGCCTGCGCCTCGATCGGGTCGCCCAGCGTCGTGCCCGTGCCGTGCGCCTCGACCGCGTCCACATCGCCGACCGACAGACCCGCGGCGGCCAGCGCCTGCCGGATGACGCGCTGCTGGGACGGGCCGTTCGGCGCCGTCAGGCCATTGGACGCACCGTCCTGGTTCACGGCGCTGCCGCGCACCACCGCGAGCACCGGGTGGCCGTTCCTGCGCGCGTCCGACAGCCGCTCGACGAGCAGCATGCCCGCGCCCTCGGCCCAGCCCGTGCCGTCCGCGTCCGCCGAGAACGCCTTGCAGCGGCCGTCGGCGGACAGGCCGCCCTGGCGGCTGAAGCCGACGAACGTGCCGGGGGTCGCCATCACCGTGACACCACCGGCCAGCGCCATCGTGCACTCGCCCGAGCGCAGCGCCTGCATCGCCCAGTGCAGCGCCACCAGCGACGACGAGCACGCCGTGTCGACGGTGACGGCCGGGCCCTCCAGGCCGAGGGCGTAGGCGACGCGGCCCGAGGCGATGGAGCCCGTGCTGCCGGAGCCGATCGCGCCCTCGCCGCCACCGTCCGGGGCCTGCTCCACGAGCGTGGCGTAGTCGTGGTACATCACGCCCGCGAACACACCGGTACGGCTGCCGCGCAGCGTGGCCGGGTCGATGCCCGCGCGCTCGAACGCCTCCCACGACGTCTCCAGCAGCAGCCGCTGCTGCGGATCGGTGGCGACGGCCTCGCGCGGCGAGATTCCGAAGAAGGTGGGGTCGAAGTCGGCGGCGTCGTGGAGGAAACCGCCCTCGCGGGTGTACGAGGTGCCGGGGTGTTCCGGGTCCGGGTGGTAGAGCGCGTCCAGGTCCCAGCCACGGTCCACGGGGAAGCCGGAGATCGCGTCCTGGCCGGAGGACAGCAGCCGCCACAGATCCTCGGGGGTGCGCACCCCGCCCGGGAAGCGGCAGCTCATGCCCACGATGGCGATCGGCTCGTCGTCGAGCGCGCCCACGGTCGACACCGGCAGGCCCGACTGGACGCGGCTGCCCGCCAGTTCGTCCCGGAGGTGTTCGGCCAGGACGAGGGAGGTCGGGTAGTCGAAGACCAGGGTGGCGGGGAGCCGCATCCCGGTGACCGCGTTCACGCGATTGCGCAGTTCGACGGCGGTCAACGAGTCGAAGCCCAGGTCGCGGAAGGCACGGTCGGGGTCCACGGAGTCGGCGGTGGCATAGCCCAGGACGGCCGCGACCTGGGTACGGACCAGCTCCAGCAGCGTCTCCAGCCGCTCGGTCTCGTTCAGCCGGGCCAGCCGCTGCGCCAGGGCGCCCGTTCCGGCGGAGCCCTCCGCCGTACGCCGCGCCGGGACCCGCACCAGCCCGGACATCAGCGGGGCCACCACACCGGTGGACGCCGCCTCGGCCCGTGCCGCCGCCAGGTCGAGACGCACCGGGACGAGCAGCGCCTCGCCCGCCCGTCCGGCCGCGTCGAACAGCTCCTTGCCCTCGTCGGTGGCGAGCGCGGCGACACCGCCCCGGCTCATCCGGGACACATCGGCCTGGTCCAGCTCACCGGTCATCCCGCTGGAGTCGGCCCACAGGCCCCAGGCCAGCGAGGTGGCGGGCAGGCCATGTGCCCGACGGTGCTGGGCGAGGGCGTCCAGGTAGGCGTTGGCGGCGGCGTAGTTGCCCTGTCCGGCGGCGCCGAAAACACCGGCGGCGGAGGAGAAGAGCACGAACGCCGACAGGTCCAGGTCGCGGGTCAGCTCATGCAGGTTCCAGGCCGCGTCCACCTTCGGACGCAACACCCCCGCCATGCGCTCGGGGGTGAG
>NZ_JBHYVB010000396.1:0-4802 GCF_042750115.1 Streptomyces sp. NPDC059455 | reverse complement strand
CAGAAGCGCTCCGAGGCCCGGATCCGTGAGCTCCGCCAGGAGGCCGGCACGGTCTTCCTCGTCAGCCACAACAACAAGTCCATCCGGGACACCTGTGACCGGGTGCTGTGGCTGGAGAAGGGCGAGCTGCTGATGGACGGCCCGACCGACGAGGTCATCAAGGCGTACGAGAAGGAGACCGGCAAGTAGCCGCTCGTCGAACGCCATCCCATAGACCATCAGGCCCCGCCGGGCAACCCGGCGGGGCCTTGTTGTCCACAAGCGGACCAGATACCCCGGATGGGAATGGGCGTGGAACCGTGGCACGTTGGGCAGAGCAACGGGGGAATCTGCACGGGGGGCTGACGGGGTGGCCAATAGTGGTGCCGTGGGCGGAAGCGGTCATGCCGAGAGGGTGTTCCGCGTACAGCGGGCCTTCACTCAGCTCGGCGGACGGGCCCATGGGCCCGGGGCGCTGGCCAGAGCGGCGGATCTGGACGACTCGACCGTCTACCGGATCCTCCAGTCCGGGGTGCACCAGGGCATCTTCGTCCGCGAGGGCCGGGGGCTGTACCGGCTGGGCTCGGCGGCCCCGCAGCTCGGTCTCAAGGCCCTGGCCCACTCGCCCGCGCCGGAGGCCGCCCACGCCCTTCTGGAGGCGCTGCGCCGGGCCACCGGGGGGCTGGCCTTCCTCTATCTGCTGGCGCCGTTCGGCGGCGCGCACCGGCAGTGTGTCGACATGGCCGTCGGCGACTCCGATCTGACGGAGCTGGGGATGACGCCGCGCGCGGTGCAGACCGTCGAGCACTCGCTGCGGGTGGGGGCCGCGGGGCGGGCCATCCTGGCGTATCTGCCGGAGACCATCCAGTCGGAGGTGCTGGACCGGCCGGTGCCCGCCGAGGCCGGTCCCGGCGCCTACCAGGACGATGTGCGGCTCCTGGCCTCGCTGGACCGGATCAGGGCGCGGGGGTACGCCCTGGGCCACGAGGAGTGCGCGGCGGGGTGGAACGAGTGCGCGGCGCCGGTCACCTGGGACGGGCTGGTGATGGGCTCGGTGCTGGTGATGAAGCCCAAACAGATCATGACGCGGTGTCCGGTGACCGTCATCGAGGCGGTGGAGCGGACGGCGGCGGACCTGGCCGACCTCGGGCGAGGCGGTCCCGCCGGTTCGGATGGCGACGATTCGAGAATGAAGTAAATTTACGGTAACAGGAGTAAACGTGAAGTGCATTTCCCGCGCTTCACCAGCCATTTCTCGCGAGGCGAGAAAGGGCCGGAAATCCTTGACTCGTACGGGCGTGCGGCCGCAATAATCAAGAGGGCAATCAAGTCTGATTCTTGCATGATCGGCGGCTCGAAGAGCCGCCTAACTAGGGGGAAATGCCACCGTGTCCGACAGGGGCGGTCTCGCCGTCGTGCCCGATATTCCCGTGCCCAACTGGGCGCGGGAGCTGGAACGTGTGCCGCTGTTATCAGCCAGAGAGGGCCAGACGTTTGCGCTGCTCGGCGCGGGCTGGTCCAACCGCCGTATCGCGCTGCGGCTCCAGGTGACCGAGCGCACGGTGAAGGCGCATGTGGCGTCAATACTCGCGAAACTGCAGGTGGAATCGCGGCTACAGGCCGGTCTGGTCGCGCTCAGCTACCGCCACCTGTACCAAAGTACAGTTCCGGGGAGGGCCGTGGCCGGTTAGCGTTGCCCCGTCTGCCCGTTTATCCGTCGGCCGGATAACGACGTGAACCAATCTGTCGCACAGCAATCGCGCCGTCATAGGAAAGGTATTCATGACTGACCGTTCCGGCCCGAGCGGAATGAACCCCGTGTGGACGCTGGTGGTGTCCGGACTCACCGTCTTCATGGCCGCCTTGGACAACCTCGTCGTCATCACCGCGCTGCCCGCCATTCAGAAGGACCTGGGCACCAGCCTCCAGGACCTGGAGTGGACGGTGAACGGCTACACCCTCACCTTCTCGGTCTTCCTGATGGCCGGTGCGGCCGCCGGTGACCGATTCGGCCGCCGCCGGGTGTTCCTGGCCGGCCTCGTCGTCTTCACCGGGGCCTCCGCCGCCGCGGCGCTGTCCGACAGCGCGGACACCCTGATCGCCGCCCGCGCCGTACAGGGCCTCGGGGCGGCCGTGGTGATGCCGCTGACGCTCACCCTGCTGACCGTGGCCGTCCCCGAGCGCCGGCGCGGTGTCGCGCTGGGCGTCTGGGGCGCCCTCAGCGGGCTCGCGGTCGCGCTCGGCCCGCTGATCGGCGGGGCCGTGGTGGAGAAGATCTCCTGGGAGTGGATCTTCTGGGTCAATGTGCCGATCGGCGTGGTGGTGCTGGTGCTCGGCCTGTGGAAGCTGGCCGAGTCCACCCGCCCGGACACCTCGCTGGACCCGGTGGGCACCGTGCTGGTCAGCCTCGGGGTGTTCGGCGTGGTCTACGCGCTGGTGTCCACCACCGAACACGGCTGGTCCAGCGGCCGGGTGCTCGGCTTCCTGATCGGCGGCCTGGTGGTGCTCGCGCTCTTCATCGGCTGGGAGCTGCGCACGGCCGAACCGATGCTGCCGATGCGGCTGTTTCGCAACCGCGCGTTCAGCGCGGTCAACGCGGCCAGCCTGCTGATGTTCGCGGCCATGTTCGGACTGGTCTTCCTGCTCACCCAGTTCATGCAGAACATCCAGGGCTTCTCGCCGCTGGAGGCGGGCGTGAAGATGCTGCCGTGGACGGCGATGCCGGTCGTCGTCGCGCCGCTGGCGGCGCTGCTGACCGCCCGGCTCGGCAACCGTCTGGTGGTCGCCGCGGGCCTGCTGTTCGAGGCCGCGGGTCTTGGCTGGCTGGCGTCCGTGGTGAGCGCGGACACCGCCTACGCCGACCAGGTGCCCGGCCTGGTGCTCGGCGGAATCGGCCTGGGGCTGTTCTTCTCGCCCGTCGCGGAAATGGCGATGAACGTCGTCGCGCCCCGCGACCAGGGAATCGCCTCGGGCGCCAACAACACCTTCCGGGAGCTCGGCGGCGCACTCGGCGTCGCGGTGCTCACCTCCGTATTCACCACGCTGGGCGGATACGGCTCGCCCCAGGAATTCGTGGACGGGCTGCGGCCCGCCGCCTGGATCGGCGCCGGAATCGCCGCCGTCGGCTGTCTTGCCATTCTTATGGCACCGCGCGGCCGCACCGCACCGGCCGAAACGAAGGTGATTTCTTCGGGGGCCGTCGAGGATTCATATGAGGGAAACCTCCCGAGCCGGTCGCGCAACTAATTTCGACAGAGCGAAGTCAGAGCGAACAAGATGATCCACCGGTCCCCGGGTCCCGGGTGACCGTTGGGTATGGGGGACGCTATGTACGACGTCATTGTGGTAGGAGCGCGCATCAGCGGGTCATCGACCGCGATGCTCCTGGCGAGAGCGGGGTACCGGGTCCTTCTCCTCGACCGGGCGAAATTCCCCGGCGGTAAGGGGGCCGCCACCAATCTGGTCCACCCTCCTGGAATTCTCCGGCTGAAGCGCTGGGGGCTGCTGGACGAGGTGGCGGCCACCGGCTGCCCGCCCATTCACTCCTACGGCCTCCAGAGCGGCCCCGTTCAGCTGATGGCCAAGCTGCCCGCCGTCGAGGGCGTGGCCGAGGCGTACTCCCCGGAGCGCCGCAAGCTGGACGAGATCCTGCTGGAGGCCGCCGTCAAGGCCGGGGCGGAGCTGCGGGAACAGGTCGCGCTGCGGGAACTGCTGACGGACGCCCAGGGCACCGTCATCGGCGTCCGGGCCGAGACCGAGGACCGCACCCCCATCGTCGAGCACGCCCGGCTGGTCGTGGGCGCCGACGGCTCGAACTCCACCGTCGCCCGGCTGGTGGGGGCCGAGAAATACGACTCCCACCCGGTGCTCAACAAGAGCCACTGGTCGTACTGGGCCGATCTGCCGCACGACGGCAAGGTGCGCACCTACCGCCACCGCCATCAGCACGCCTTCACCTGGCCCACCCACGACGGCCTCACCATCGTCGGACTGGCCCTGCCGGTCAAGGACTTCAAGGCGTCCGCCGACGGGGAGCGCGACGCCACGGTCGTCTCCGCCTTCGAGGAGGTCGACCCGGAGTTCGCGGCGCGGCTGCGGGAGACCCGGCGCGTCCACAAGTGGATGACCGGCGCGGTCCCCAACTTCCTGCGCCACTGTCACGGCCCCGGCTGGGCCCTGACCGGCGACGCGGGCTACACCCGCGACCCCATCACCGCCGCCGGTATCACCGACTCGCTGCGCGGTGCCGAACTGCTGGTGGAGGCCGTGGAGCCGGCCCTGGCCGGGGACCGCGACCTCGCCCTCGCCCTCGCCGACTACGCCAGGCGCCGTGACGCCCTGGTGAGCGGCCACTTCCAGTACACCCGCGACCACGCCGAGATCGCCGACTACAACCGCGAGGAGCTGGAGTTCATCCGGGCGATGGCCCGCAGCCCGCACCACGGCAGCGGCATGGTCGGGATGTTCGCCACCATCGTCCCGCCCGCCGAGTTCTACTCCCCGGCCAATATCCACGCCCTCTTCGACCACATTCCGCCGGGCTCCGAGCCGGGCTGGAAGATCCGGATGGTGCGCTGGCTCGTCCGCGGCGCCCCCCGGCATCTGCCCCCGGCGACCCGGCTCGCCGACCGGCTGATCGCCGGCAACCTCGGGAGCATGGGCACCTTCCTGCTCAACTCCCCGGTCGCCCGCGTGGCTTAGGGGGTGTCCGACGGATCGTGACGCCTGCGGCGGGCTGATCCTCTCCCCGCCCCTTCCCGACACCGGACGATAGGCGGCTCCGCCGCGTGCGGGGCTCCGCCCCAGACCCCGGGGTCCAGGGG
>NZ_JBHYVB010000395.1:970-4836 GCF_042750115.1 Streptomyces sp. NPDC059455 | reverse complement strand
GCCGCGCGCGGTGTGGGGCGGGGGCGGGGTGGCGCAAGACCCGTCTACCCCCCATACGTCGCCTGCGCCTCCCCCAACACCCCCGCCAAATCCCCCGCCAACACCCCCGCATCCGCCTCCCCCCAACCCCGCCGTCGTAATCCGCACCCCCGCCCCGGCAGCCAGCCGAAACCTCGCACCGGCCGCCATCCGCCACCCCCGTGTCCGCAACCCGTTGACCACCGCCGCCTCATCCCGCACCGGCACCCACACATTCATCCCGCTCGCCCCGTGCGCGGCGATCCCCCGGGCCGACAGCGCGGCCAGCAGGGCCTCACGCCGCCGGGCGTAGGCGGACCGCGCCGCGGCCACCAGGCCCTGGGTCTCCGGGTCGGTCATCAGCCGGGCGACCGTCTCCTGCAGCACATGGCTGACCCAGCCCGAGGCGAGCAGCATCCGGCCGTCATGGCGCGCCAGCGTCGTACGGTCGCAGGCGAGCGCGCCCCACCGCAGGTCGGTCCCGAGGTGCTTGGAGACGGTACGCACGTGCGCCCACCGCGCCGGACCGCCCGCAGCGCCACCCGCGCCGCCTGCGCCACCCGCGCCGCCTGCGCCACCCGCGCCCCCTGCGCCACCCGTGCCACCCCCAGTGAGGCTGTACAATGGCACCCCGCGACATCCGTCGCATGATCATCCTCGATCACCAGCACCTCACCCGGCGCCTCACCCATAACCCCCAGCAGCGCATCCCGGCGCTCCGCCGGGAACCAGCTGCCGTAAGGGTTCTGCCCACGCGGTCTGCAGACCAGCGCACGCGCTCCTTCGTCGCCTCCGCGCTGTTCACCCTCGGCTGTGCCGAACCGCCCTCGGCCTCCCGTATCGCGGCCACATCCGCATCCGCGGAATCCGGCGACTCAGCCCACGCGGAATCCGCAACGGAGCGTTGTCAGTGGCCCCGGTTACGGTGAGTGAGCACTGAACATCCGCGCTGAGGGGGAGTCATGGCGCACACCGGACGCAGGAGCCACCGGAACCGCCCGGGCGAGCACAGGAAGCCGAAGACACAGAGGCCGAAGACACAGAAGCCGACGACGCGTCAGGGTACGAGGAGGCGGACCACCCGGCGCGCCCTCCGCAGAGAGGTGCCCAGCACCGTGGCCCTGCTCGCCGACGAGCGGGACTTCGCCGCCATGCGACACTATGCGTCGTTCACCTTCGACGACCACGGAGCGTATCTACGGGAGATGGAGGGGCTGCTGAAGGCGCTCGCCGCCAAGGGTGTCCACACCACCGTCGCCCTCTTCGACCCCGTCGCCTACGAGGAGTTCTGCGCGGACACCCGGCTCGACCCGGACACCGCCGCGAGCCGCACGCGCTATACGGCGGAGCTGGCCGTCGCGGGCGGCACCGTCATCTATCAGGGCCAGCCGATCGCCCGCCTGGTGCCACGGCTCATCGGCGTGGCCGAGGAGCAGGCCACCTGGGAGTACGCCACGGCGCTGCTCTCCCGCGCCGGCCACCGAGGGGAGTGCCACGACGACACCACTGCCCGCGCCGCGTTCGACCGCGCGGGGGCCGCGCTGCGCGCCGTCGTCGAGGCGGTCGGGCCGGGCGTCCACCATCTGGTCTGCAGCGTCCCGGCGGACGGCACTTCACTGGTCGCCGTGCTCCACGCCGACGCCCGGGAAGCGGGTCCGCCGAAGCTGGCCGAGCCCTCGGGGCTGGTCTTCCGCACCGTCCTGGCCTGCGGTTTCGCCCTGCGCAGCCCCGGCGGCCTGGTGCTGCGCACCATCATGGCGGACTCCATGGAGACGGTCCGCGGCTGGGCGCTGCAGGACGGCTGGCTGCGCCCGCTGAGTGAGGCGGAGGTGTTCACGGCGTACTGCACCGACGCCGAGACCGGTGAACCCATCCCTCCGGAGCACGGCGTCGAATACCGGGCGGGCATTCCGCTCAGCCGCCCGGAATGACCGAAGGCGTCCCGCCACCCGGCGGGACGCCTTCATCGACATCTCACATCTCACAGCTCACCGGCTCATTCGCCGGACAGCACCGCCTGCGCCGCCCGGCGGGCATCCTCCGCGGTGTCCGCCGCGCGCGCCGCGGAGGCGGCCCGCTCGCACTGGGCCAGCGTGTGCTTGGCCAGCGTCGCGCGGACATACGGAATGGAGGCCGCACCCATGGAGAGGCTGGTGACACCCAGACCGGCCAGCACACACGCGAGCAGCGGATCGGAGGCGGCCTCACCGCAGACACCACAGCTCTTGCCCTCGGCCTGCGCGGCCTCCGCCGACGCCGCCACCAGATCGAGCAGCGCGGGCTGCCACGGGTCCTGCAGCCGCGAGACCGCACCGACCTGACGGTCGGCCGCGAAGGTGTACTGCGCCAGGTCGTTGGTGCCCAGCGAGAGGAACTCGACCTCCTGGAGGATCGAGCGCGCCCGCAGCGCGGCGGACGGAATCTCCACCATCGCGCCGAACTTGGCCCGCAGCCCCGCCTCGCGGCACGCGTCGGCGAACGCCTTGGCATCCAGCCGGTCGGCCACCATCGGGGCCATCACCTCGAGATAGACCGGCAGCCCCTCCGACGCCTTGGCCAGCGCCGTGAGCTGCGTCCGCAGCACCTCGGGGTGGTCCAGCAGAGTACGCAGTCCGCGTACACCCAGCGCCGGGTTGGGCTCATCGGCCGGGGTGAGGAAGTCCAGCGGCTTGTCCGCGCCCGCGTCCAGGACCCGCACCACCACCCGGCCCTCGGGGAACGCCTCCAGCACCTGCCGGTACGCCGTGACCTGCTTCTCCTCCGACGGCGCCTGACTGCTGTCGTCGAGGAAGAGGAACTCGGTGCGGAACAGCCCCACACCCTCGGCGCCCGCCTCGACCGCGGCCGGCACATCGGCCGGTCCGCCGACGTTCGCCAGCAGCGGCACCTTGTGCCCGTCCGATGTCGCACCCGGACCGGAGGAGGCGGCCAGCGCGGCCCGGCGCTCCTCGGCGGCCCGCGTCAGCTCGGCCCGCTTCTCCTCGCTCGGGGACACGAAGATCTCACCGGTGCTGCCGTCGACGGCGATCAGGGTTCCCTCGACCAGATCCCCGGCACCGGGCAGCGCGACCACGGCCGGCACTCCCAGGGCACGGGCGAGGATCGCGCTGTGGCTGGTCGGCCCGCCCTCCTCGGTCACGAACCCCAGCACCAGCGTCGGGTCGAGCAGCGCGGTGTCGGCGGGGGCGAGATCCCGCGCGATCAGCACATACGGCTCATCGCTGTCCGGCACACCAGGCATCGGCACACCCAGCAGCCGCGCCACGATCCGGTTCCGTACGTCGTCGAGGTCGGCCACCCGGCCCGCCAGATAGTCACCGGCCCCCGCCAGCAGCGCCCGATAGGCGGCGAAGGCGTCGTACACCGCGCGCTCGGCGGTGCTGCCCACGGCGATCCGCCGCTCGACATCGGCGATCAGCTCCGGGTCCTGCGCCATCATGGCCTGCGCCTCGAGTACGGCCTGGGCCTCGCCGCCGGCCAGATTGCCGCGCGCGACCAGATCGGCCGCCACGGCCTCCACCGCCTGGCGCGCCCGACCCTGCTCGCGCGGAGCCTCATCGGCCGGAATCTGCTTGGTCGGCGGCTCCAGGACCGCCGTCCCCATATGGCGCACCTCGCCGATGGCCACCCCGTGGCTCACGCCGACGCCTCGCAGCGTTGTCTCCATGTCACCCGTCCCCGGTCGATACGGCGGAACCCCGCCATGGTGGATGTCGTACCCGCGGTGCGCCGCCCGGCCCGGTCCCCATCGGCCGGGCGGCGCCCGCCCCGCGCCCCCCGTTTAGTGTTGGTGGCCCGTCTTGACCACCACCTCTTGCGGGAAGTCGGCGACGGGCACGGGCGGGGGC
>NZ_JBHYVB010000395.1:0-960 GCF_042750115.1 Streptomyces sp. NPDC059455 | reverse complement strand
TGTAAACGACACTGGTCGGTGGTGGCGTATCGCGGCGCTGGTCGCCGCCCGGCCGGGACCCCATCGGCCGCGGGGCGCACGCCCGGCTCACCAGTTGAAGAGTGTGTCGCCAGTCTTCACATCGACGTCTTCCTTGACGTCGGACAGGGCATCGGCCGTGGCCTCGAGTGCCACGATCGGGCAGATCGGCGACTTGCCCGCGGCCACGGCGGTGGCCGGGTCCCAGCGCACGATCGCGTCACCGCGCTTGACGGTGTCCCCCTTGTTGATGAGGACCTCGAAGCCCTCGCCGTTCAGCTGCACGGTGTCGATGCCGAGGTGGGTGAGCACACCGTGCCCCTCCCCGTCCACGACGACGAACGCGTGAGGGTGCAGAGAGACGACGATGCCGTCGACCGGGGCCACGGCCACGAAGGGCTCGAGGACTGGGTCGATCGCCGTGCCCGGACCGACCATGGCGCCGGAGAACACCGGATCGGGCACCGCTTCGAGTCCGATCACGCGGCCGGCGACCGGTGAGGTCACGCTGGTCATGGGAGCCTCCCGGGAGGTGAAGATTCATCACGCGCCGTCACCACCTGTCCCGGACAGCGCACTGCCCAGAAGAGTAAGTCATAGGAACTACGGATTCCGCACACGTGGCGCAGGCGGGAGGGGGTGCCCGGGCCAGGAATCGATTTGCCACGGCCGCGCGGGGCGCTGTACTGTCGTATCCCTGCCCACCGGATGAAGCACCGCGGACATCTGCGTGTACATCCAGGTTCAGGGCGGCGCCATCAGCTACTTGATCCAAATCTCGGATCCCCTTTCGCATGCCTTGCGAGAGACACGGGTACGGAGAGCCGGAAATAGTCTGATAGCGTGTGAAACACCGAAGGGAAGCGCCCGGAGAAGCCGGTGAAACGGTTTCGAAGGAAGCGTCCGTTCCTTGAGAACTCAACAGCGTGCCAAAAGTCAACG
>NZ_JBHYVB010000394.1:0-4882 GCF_042750115.1 Streptomyces sp. NPDC059455 | reverse complement strand
GGCCGGCCGTGGCGCGTCGCCGTCTCAGGACGGGGCCGGGCCCCGGGACAGCCGCAGCAGACGGAAGGCGGTGAGCGCCACATGGAGCTGGGTGCGCTGCTCACCCGACTCCAGATCGCAGCCCAGCACCCGCTCCACCGAGTGCAGCCGCTGGTAGAACGCCTGCCGGGACAGATTCGCGCGCTTGGCGGCCACCGTCTTGTTGCCCGCCGCGTCCAGGAAGGTGTGCAGCACCGGCAGCAGATCGGTGCCGTGCCGCTCGTCGTAGTCCACCAGCCGCCCCAACTGCCGCTCCACGAACTCCTGGAGCCGCACATCGCCGCGCAGCGCGTACAGCAACTGCCGCAGCCCGATGTCGGACAGCTCGTGGAACGCCTTGTCCGGCGTCCCCGGAACGGCGGCGTCCGCGACCCGCGCCGCCTGCTGGAACGACCGGGCGGTCTGCGACAGGTCCGACACCTCCGAGCCGACGCTGATCACGGCGTCCGGCCGGAACTCCCGCACCGACCGGCTCAGCCGCTCCACCAGCGGCCGCCAGGGCGTGGCGGCGGTGAGGGCCAGCAGCACCCCTATGTGGTCACCGGGCACCGCGCCGACCAGTACGGCGGCCCCGGCCGCCCCCAGCTCGTCCGTCAGCCGGTCCTCCAGCTCGGTCGTCTCCCCGGCGCCGGGCCCGGGGCTGACCAGCACCACCATCAGCCGGCGGCCCGCGACCGGCACGCCCAGCGCCTCGGCCCTGGCCCGGGCCTCGCCCCTGGAGCGGCAGCGCTGCTCCACCAGGTCAAGCAGCAGCGTGCGCTGGGCCCGCCGCTCCCAGCGGGTGTGATGGGTGAGCCGGGCGATGGTCAGGGCCGTGGCGGTGCGCTCCAGGACCATCGCGTCCTCGGGGCCGACCGCCGGGTCCCGGGCCCCGTCCGGGAGCATCAGCAGCCGCCCCCATCGCTCGCCCCGGTACTCCACCGCGGTCACCAGCCAGTCCTCCGGACCGCTCAGCCCGGTCCGGTCGGGTGAGGGCGTGGCGCGCGAACGCCGCTCCCAGCCGGTCAGCGCCCCCTCCACCCCGCGCCCCGGTGAACCGCAGATGACGGCCTGGTGCACCAGGTTCTCCAGCACCACGGGGTGCCCGCTCATCTCGGCCGCCATGTCCACCACCTCCTCCGGCCCGGCGCCGCGCAGGGTCAGCGCGGTGAAGGTGTCATGGACGTCCTGGGCCCGGCGCAGGCTCTCCACCTGACTGCCGACGATCAGGGAGTGGAGCACCTGGGTGACCTCCACGAAGTTCACCGTCCGCGAGAGCAGGACGAGCGGGAAGTCCCGCGCCAGACACGCCCGAACCAGCTCCGAGGGCGGCCGGTGGTAGCGCCGCACCAGCTCGATGACCAGCCCGGCGGCGCCGACGTCCGCGAGCTCGTCGACATACCGGCGGACCAGCGCCGGATCCTCGGGCAGCGGCATCCCGGTGGTCAGCACCAGCTCCCCGCCCTTGAGGAAGGACGCCGGGTCCAGCAGCTCGGTGATGTGGACCCAGCGGACCGGCCGGGCCAGCTGCCCATGGCCGGAGACCACCTCCGGCGCCCCGGCGGCCAGCACCGGAAGCCGCAGCACCTCGGCGAGGCTGAGCGGCGGGCGCCCCGGGATCCGCGGGGGCTCGGCGGGCCGGGTCAGCGGCCGTCCGGCAGCGTCGTACGCGGTGCCGCCGGAGCCGTTCATGCAGCTCACTCTGGCAAGCCCGCACGCCGAACGCAACCACGATCCCGGCCGGCCTCTTGACAGGGACCGTCCCCGGGGTCGTTGACAGATCGTCCATAGCGATCACCACCCCGCGACACAGTGATCATTGTCCTGACCGGGTCCGCCCCCTCACCCTCGAAGTGTCCGAGCGCATCGTCGACCCGTGGGTGTGGGAGAGAACATGACCAATCTGTCGCCGCAGCTCCGTCAAGCCACTCCGGTGGTCGCCGTCCGCGGAGAGGGCGCCTACGTCGACGGCGAGGACGGTCGGCGATACCTCGACTTCACCGCGGGCATCGGCGTCACCAGCACCGGGCACTGCCATCCGCGGGTCGTCGCCGCCGCCCAGGAGCAGGTGGGCACCCTCATCCACGGCCAGTACACGACCGTGATGCACCCGCCGCTGCGGCGGCTGGTCGAGAAGCTGGGCGAGGTGCTCCCCGCGGGCCTCGACAGTCTGTTCTTCAGCAACTCCGGCAGCGAGGCCGTGGAGTCGGCCCTGCGTCTGGCCCGCCAGGCCACCGGCCGGCCCAACGTCCTGGTCTGCCACGGCGGATTCCACGGCCGCACCGTGGCCGCCGCCTCCATGACCACCTCCGGAACCCGCTTCCGGTCCGGTTTCTCGCCCCTGATGAGCGGCGTCGTGGTGACCCCGTTCCCCACGGCCTACCGCTACGGCTGGGACGAGGAGACCGCGACCCGGTTCGCCCTGCGGGAGCTGGACTACGTCCTGCAGACCATCTCCCCGCCCGACGACACCGCCGCGATCATCGTCGAACCGGTGCTCGGCGAGGGCGGCTATGTGCCCGCCACCGAGGGGTTCCTGCAGGGCCTGCGGGAGCGGGCCGACCGCCATGGCTTCCTGCTGATCCTGGACGAGGTGCAGACCGGGGTGGGCCGCACCGGACGGTTCTGGGGCCATGACCACTTCGGCATCCGCCCCGACATCCTGGTCACCGCCAAGGGGCTGGCCAGCGGCTTCCCGCTGTCCGGCATCGCCGCCTCCGAGGAACTGATGAGCAAGGCCTGGCCCGGCTCGCAGGGTGGCACCTACGGCGCCAACGCCGTGGCCTGCGCGGCGGCCGTCGCCACCCTCGACGTGGTCCGCGAGGAGAACCTCGTGGCCAACGCCGAGGCCATGGGGGCGCGGCTGCGCAGGGGTCTGGAGGACGTGGCCGCCAAGACCCCCGCCATCGGCGATGTGCGCGGCCTCGGCCTCATGCTGGCCAGCGAGTTCGTCACCGCCGACGGCGAGCCGGACCCGGCGACCGCGGCCCGGGTGCAGCGCGCCGCCGTGGACGAAGGGCTGTTGCTGCTCCTGTGCGGCGCCTGGAACCATGTGGTCCGGATGATCCCCGCCCTCGTCGTCGACGAAGCGGCGATCGACGAGGGTCTGCGCGCCTGGTCCGCCGCCGTCAGCGCCGGAACAGCGGACTCCTGACGCGCACCGCACATCACCCACGGGAGCCCGATCCGCCCGCCGGTCCGAACCCCTCGGACCGGCGGCGGTCCGATAGGAGATTGCCCCTATGTCCACCCCCTCGTACCCTTCGGCCGCCGAGGTCCTCGCCGCGGTGCCCAAGCAGCTCTACATCGCCGGGTCGTGGTCCGACGCGGCGGGCGGCCAGACCATGCCGGTCGACGACCCGGCCACCGGTGAGGTGCTGTGCGACGTCGCCGACGCCGCCCCCGCCGACGGGCAGCGCGCCCTGGCCGCGGCCGAGGAGGCCCAGGAGAAGTGGGCGGCCACCGCGCCCCGCGCGCGCAGCGAGATCCTGCGCCGCGCCTATGAGCTGATCATGGAGCGGGCCGACGCGCTCGCCGCGCTGATGACGGCCGAGATGGGCAAGCCGCTGGCCGAGGCGCGCGGAGAGGCGGCCTACGCCGCGGAGTTCTTCCGCTGGTTCTCCGAGGAGGCCGTGCGCGTCGAGGGCGGGTTCTCCACGCTGCCGGACGGCAAGAACCGCATGCTGCTGATGCGCCGCCCGGTCGGCCCCTGTCTGCTCATCACGCCGTGGAACTTCCCGCTGGCCATGGGCACCCGCAAGATCGGCCCGGCGATCGCCGCGGGCTGCACCATGGTGCTCAAGCCCGCCCCGCAGACCCCGCTGTCCAGCCTGGCGCTCGCCGGGATCCTGGAAGAGGCGGGGCTTCCGGCCGGGGTGCTCAACGTGGTCACCACCTCCCGCGCGGGAGAGGTCGTGGAGCCGCTGCTCACCGGCGGACACATCCGCAAGCTCTCCTTCACCGGCTCCACCCAGGTCGGCCGCACCCTGCTCGCCCAGAGCGCGTCCGCGGTGGTCCGCACCTCCATGGAACTCGGCGGCAACGCCCCCTTCATCGTCTTCGAGGACGCCGACCTCGACGTCGCGGTCGAGGGCGCCATGACCGCCAAGATGCGCAACATGGGCGAGGCGTGCACGGCGGCCAACCGCTTCTTCGTCCACTCCTCCGTGGCGGCCGAGTTCGCCGACCGGCTGGCCCGCCGCATGGGCGCGCTGGAGGTCGGCCCCGGCAGCCGCCCCGGTGTCCAGGTCGGGCCGCTCATCGACCGGGCGGGGCGTACCAAGGTCGAGGAGCTGGTCGCGGACGCCGTGGCACGCGGCGCCGAGGTCCTGGTCGGCGGCAGCACCCCCGAGGGCCCCGGCTGCTTCTACCCGCCCACGGTGCTCACCGGCGTCTCCCCGGCCAGCCGGCTGATGGAGACCGAGATCTTCGGGCCGGTCGCGGCCGTGCTCACCTTCGACGACGAGGACGAGGCCCTCGCCACCGCCAACGACACCGAATGGGGCCTGGTGGGCTATGTGTTCACCCAGGACCTCAACCGCTCGCTGCGGGTGAGCGAACGGCTCGAGGTCGGCATGGTCGGCCTCAACACCGGACTGGTCTCCAACCCCGCGGCCCCCTTCGGCGGCGTCAAACAGTCCGGGCTCGGACGCGAGGGCGGCCGCGTCGGCATCGACGAGTTCCTGGAGTACAAGTACGTCGCGGTGCCGGTCTGACCGCCGCCACACCGCTAGGCCCTGTCCGGCGGATCTTCGCGGATCAGCCCGCGGCGTCTGGTGCGGTGCATCGCAAGGCGGAGGGTCGTCCTCGTACCGGGTTGTACTCGGACGATCCCGACAACGCAGCGAGGTGCCGTGCCAGGCGT
>NZ_JBHYVB010000393.1:0-4894 GCF_042750115.1 Streptomyces sp. NPDC059455 | reverse complement strand
GGCACCATTGTGGCTGGGCGCGCCGGTCCCCGCGCCCCTTCGGGGCGTCATTCGATGTGCTCAGCGCCCGGCGGCCCCGGCCGTGAAGACGGCGACCGTGCGGCCGGGGACGGTGAAGGTGCCGGTCGTGCGCTCGTAGCCGGACGTCCTCACCGTGGCGTCGGCGCCGTGCGCCTGGACCGGGTGGAGGGCGTACGGGGTCCCGGCCAGGGCGGGGACGGTCTGCGACCGCCGGGACGGGGTGGCGTTGAAGACCACGACGAGCCGGCCGAGCCGCATGGTGATGACGCCCGGCGTCTCCCCGGTCCCGGACAGCGGGAAGGACAGCGCCTGCCGCACCCCCTCCGCCGTGCTCTGGCTGAACGCCTTCTCGGTGGTGCGGATCCGCAGCAGATCCCGGTAGGCCGCCGAGGCACCCGTGATCTCGGGACAGCCGGGGCGTACCGCGGGGTTGGTCAACAGGGGCTTGGCGTAAGGCCACTTGGACTCGTTGTCCGCCGCCGGGGGCAGCCCCCGGCCGAAGCCGTTGCCGGACGCGCAATCCCAGTTGATGGCGTTGAACCAGTCCCCGCTGTCGAAGGAGTTGCGGTCCAGTGACTTCGAGCGCAGCAGATCGGTGCCCGCCTGGCTGAGCGCCGGCCCCTGGGAGAGGGTGGCGGTGGCCAGGGCCACCACCTGCGCCCTGGCCCGGTCGGCGGCCGAGGTGGTGGCGGGGAGTTTGTAGGCGAGCGCGTCGTAGAGGGTCTCGTTGTCATGGGCGTCGGCGTAGGCGAGCGCGTCGCCGGGGGCGGCGGCGTAACCGGCCGGGGAGCCGTTGTAGTCGACTTCGGAGCCCTTGACCCGGCGTCCGCCGGTGTCGGTGAAGGTGTAGTCGGCGAGGTTGCCGGAGAGCCCGACCTTGATCAGGTCCTGGGCGTGCAGCAGCCGGGCCCGCTGCTCGTCCCGGCCGCCGTTGGCCGGTGAGCCGTTGGGGTCGGTGAAGAGACCGGAGGCGAAGCCCTGGACGCGGGGGTCCTCGTCGAACGGCCCACCGCCGCGCACCGCGTCCCGCGCCCGGTCGCTGAAGGTGGCGATGCCGGTGCCGGCCATGTTGCGCTGGGTGGCCTGGACGAAGCGGGCGTCGTCGGCCGCCTCGCCGAAGTTCCAGCCCTCGCCGTAGAGGATGATCGACTTGCCGTCCACCCCGTCCTTGGCGGGGGTCAGGGCGTCGAGGGCCTTGCGTACGGCCAGGATGTTGGCCTTGGGGTGGTGGCCCATGAGGTCGAAGCGGAAGCCGTCGACCTTGTACTGCCTGGCCCAGGTGACGATCGAGTCCACCACCAGCTTGCCCATCATCGCGTGCTCGGGCGCGGTGCCGGGGCAGCAGGTGGAGGTGGCCACGCCGCCGTCGTCCAGCAGCCGCTGGTAGTAGCCGGGCACGATGCGGTCGAGCACCGACTTGTCGTCCTGTCCCGCGGCCACGGTGTGGTTGTAGACCACGTCCATGACGGTGCGCAGCCCGGCGTGGGCCAGCCCCTGCACCATTCGCCGGAACTCGCGGGTGCGGGCCGGACCGTCCGGGTCGCTCGCGTAGGACCCCTCCGGCACGGTGTAGTGCAGCGGGTCGTAGCCCCAGTTGTAGCCGTCCCTGCCGGCGGTCCCGGCCACGCACTTCTGCTGCTGGTCGGAGTCGGCGGGCAGGGCGGCCAGATCGCAGCCGGGCCGGGCCTGGTCGGACCGCCGCTCCGGGACGGTGCCGAAGTCGAACGCGGGCAGGAGGTGGACGTACGAGGTACCGGACCGGGCCAACCGCGTGAGGTGCCGCATCCCGTCCGAGCCGCGGTCGGTGAAGGCGAGGTACTGGCCGGGGTGGGCGCTGGTGCGGTCCGCGATGGAGAAGTCGCGGATCTGCAGCTCCTGGATGCGGGCGTCGCGCAGCGGGACGGCCTTGGGCTTCTTCAGCGACGCCCAGCCGGCGGGGGCGAGCCGGGGATCGGACAGATCGGTGACCAGGCTGCGGGCGGAGTCGGCGGTCAGGGCGGTGGAGTAGGGGTCGGTGACCTCGTTGGTGACGGTCTTCCCGACGCTCGGCGCCCAGACCCGGGCCCGGTAGCGGTACGGCTTCTCCCGCCAGTCGGGGCTCCCGGTCACGCTCCACACCCCACTGCCGGGGTCCCGGCGCATGGCGACGGTGCGCCCGTCGAGGTCGAGCGACACGTTTTGGGCGGTCGGCGCCCAGACGGAGAGGGTGGGGCGGCCGCCGTGGAAGACCGGGCCGAGGCGGGCCCGGCGCGCCCGGTCGGCGTAGAGGTCGTCCAGCACGCCGGGGATCTGCACCCCGGTGCGGTGCAGTACGTGGTCACGGTCGTCGGCCGCGCGCTGGACGGCGGTGAGCGGGCCGCGCAGCGCCGTGGCGGCCTTGTCACGGTCGCGCGGATCGAGCCGATACGCGGGGCGGTCGGCCAGATGCGGGTAGGCGGCCTTCTGTGCGTCGGTCAGGGCGGCCGGGGCCAGCCGCAGCGTACCGCCGTCCGCGAAGCGCAACTCCTCGGCGGTCGCGGCGGTGTGCTCGACCTTCCAGACGACGGTGGCGCGATCGATCCACTGCGCCTCGGCGGTGGCGGCCTGAGCCTTGGTGGCCTGAGTCTTGGTGGCCGCGGCCTGAGCCTTGGTGGCGGCCCGCGCGGTCTGCGAAACGGCGGGCACGGCCGCCGCACCCAGCGCCAGGGTGGCGAGCGCGGCGGCGGTGCGGAAGAGGGGGGGTCTCGGGGGTTTCATGGGGCTGGTGGCTCCTTGAGGTGTGGTGTGGATGTGGGCTCTGCGCCCACATCCCCGGGCGGGGCCGCCCCAGCCCGCCCGCGGAGCGGGGAAGACTTCGAGGCGGCGCCCGAGGCGGAACCCCGGTGCCCGGGGCAGAGGCACGGCCCGGGACGATGCCAGGTGCCGGAGGCGATGCCCGGGCGGGGGCGGGGGCGGAGCCCGAGCCGGAACCCGGGGCCCGAGGCAGTGGCAGAACCCCGGGCCCAAGCCGGAACCCCGAGCCCGGGGCAGGGGCAGAACCCGAGCCGGAACCCGGAGCCCGAGGCAGTGGCAGAACCCCGGGCCCAAGCCGGAACCCCGGGCCCGCCGGTGAAGGCGGCGGCCTACCCGCAGCTACGGGCACCCGTGTGCAGGGCCACCGCCGTATTCGCGCCCAACGTGGCGGTGAACTGGCCCGAGGAGTCGACCGCGACGGACTTGCCGCTCTGGATGTCGCAGTAGCCGCCCGCCGGGAGCGAGGTCTGGAAGGTCCGAGTGAGGGAGCCGCTCTCGTGGTTGATGGCCACGTACGCCTTGTCGCCGCGGCCGAACGCGATGGCGTTGTTGCCGTTGTCCCACCAGTTGGTCACCGAGGCGCCCCGGGCCGTGTTGCGGAAGGCGACCATGCTCATGATCTCGGGCCATTTGTGCTGGCACTTCCAGCCGTCCTGGTAGCAGGCGCCCACCGCGCCACCGTTCGGCGGGCCCGCGTCGTTGTCGCTGAACTCGTAGCCGGAGTGGACGTCCGGGGAGCCGTAGGGCCAGGCCAGCATGAAGACGTTGGCCAGGGTGTAGTCGGCGCCGTTCTTGTAGGTGAGGGTCGAGCCGTTGCGCTCGGTGTCCCAGTTGTCGACGAAGACACCGGACTGGCCGCTCGCCATATGGCCCCAGCCCTCGCCGAAGTTCTTCAGATACGCCAGCTTCTCGCTCTGGAACACCCGCTTGAGGTCCCGGCCGTAGCGGAACTCCTGCACATCGCCGTTGCGCAGATACTCCGTCGGGGAGACCGCCTCGCCCTCGCCGTAGATGACCTCCTGCTTCCAGTAGACGCCGGGGTCGCTCAACTGGCTCTTGATGGCGGCCAGATCCTCCGCCGGGATGTGCTTGGCGCCGTCGACACGGAAGCCGTCGACGCCGAGCGAGAGCAGGTCGTTGAGGTACTGCGCGAGCCGGGTGCGGACGTACTCCTCACCGGTGTCCAGGTCGGCGAGGCCCACCAGCTCGCAGTGCTGCACATTCCAGCGGTCCTGGTAGTTGCTGATCTGCGCGGTGCAGTCGTCCATGTCCTGGGGCTGATAGATCCCGGGGTAGTCGTACTTGGTGTACGAGGAGCCGCCGGTACCGGTGCCGGATCCGGCGGACATGTGGTTGATGACAGCGTCGGCGACAACCTTCACGCCCGCGGCGTGGCAGGTGTCGACCATGTTCTTGAAGGCGGTACGGTCGCCGAGCCGCCCGGCGATCTTGTAGCTGACGGGCTGGTAGGAGGTCCACCACTGGCCGCCCTGGATGTGCTCGGTGGCCGGGGACACCTCGACAAAGCCGTACCCGGCCGGGCCGAGGGTGCTGGTGCACTCCTTGGCGACGGAGTCGTACTTCCACTCGAAGAGCTCGGCGGTGACGTCCTTGGTGCCGGGCGGTGTCGCCCGCGCGGTCTGGGGCAGTGCGACGAGCGTCACCGCGCTCGCCGCGAGGGCGAGCGCGGTGGCGAGGGGGATGCGGCTGCTGGCCATCGTTCCTCCGTGGGGGGAGTTCGGGGGTGCCGATTCAGCCTCGTACGGCAACGCGCCATGCCCGTAAGGCCAGTTGAAGGTTCTTGCTGCAAGACGTCAGTGGTGGGGTGGTGTCGGGACCGTACTCGCGAGTTTTCGTTGTTGCAAGACCTTTCGCAAGCAATTGCGGCGGTGTTACGTTCAACCACGTTCTCCGGTCCGGCCGGCCGGGGGTCCGGTCAACGGGCCCCACGCGCCCGGCCGGTCGGATCGGGTTTGCCACGGGGTGTCCAGCGTGCGGACCACGCGGCGGAGCCGCAGATCGACAAGTCCCCCTCCAGGTCGCGGATAAACCGCTCCGCTCCCACGAGCACAGCGGGCAGAGCGTGGTGCGGGGGAGGGTG
>NZ_JBHYVB010000392.1:0-4898 GCF_042750115.1 Streptomyces sp. NPDC059455 | reverse complement strand
GGCGGGGGCGGGGGCGCCCGCGGAGTTGGGCCCCCGCGGGGCGCGGCGGGGGGTCTCCCGTCCGTCCCGGGGGCCGGGGCGGGCCCCCCGGCCGGGGCCGGGGGCCCGGCACCGGGCGCTTCTCACCTACGCTCCCGCGCGCCGCGGTCCCCTCGGACCAGGCCGGCGACGAGGGCGAGGAAGGGGATGACGCCGAGGACGACGCTCGCGCCCACGCCGACGCCGGTGACGAGGGTGAAGTTGGAGAACACCAGCCACAGCGCGGTCAGCAGTCCGGCCACGGCCAGCACCGGCGCGATCCGGGTCTGCCAGGCCCTGCCCGAGGCGAGCCGGGCGTCGCGCGCGAAGAAGGCGACCACGGCGATGGACGTGATGAGCATGAGCAGGATCATGCCGACCGTCGCCACCCCCGCCATGGAGCCGAAGACGCCCACCAGCGGATCCAGTCCGGCGACCGCGCAGCACACGACCAGGACCAGCGCGGTGACGGTCTGGACGGCCGAGGAGACGGACGGCGAGTGGTGACGCGGATGGACGGCGCCCAGCCGTGCGGGGAGGAGGTCCTTACGGGCGAGGGTGAAGGTGTAGCGGGCGATGACGTTGTGGAAGGAGAGCACACAGGCGAAGAGGCTGCTGAGCAGCAGCACCTGCATGACGTCCCGCAGCGCGGTGCCGACATAGGCCTGGGCGGTGTCCATGAGCATGTTGCCCTGCCCGTCCAGGGTCTTCTGGGCCACGGCCGGGGCGTCATCGGTGCCCGCCGCCAGGACCAGCGCCCAGCAGGACAGCGTGTAGAACCCACCGATGATCAGGACGGCGAGATAGGTGGCCCGGGGGATGGTCCGCTCCGGGTCGCGGGCCTCGTCCCGGAAGACGGCGGTGGCCTCGAAGCCGATGAATCCGGTGATGGCGAAGAGCACGGCCACGCCCAGCGGTCCGGAGAGGGCCGCATGCGGGGTGAACGACTCGACATTGACACCGTGGGCGCCGCCCCGGGCGAAGATCCCGGCGTCCAGGACGAGCACCACCGCGATCTCCAGGACGAGTGCCACACCGAGCACCTTGGAGCTGAGGTCGATATGGCGGTAGCCGAGGAAGGCCACGATGCCGAGCGCCGCGAGCGCCCACACCCACCAGGGCAGGGACGGCCCGCCGAAGGTGTGGAGGACATCGTTCACGGCCCATCCCAGATAGCCGTAGACGCCGACCTGGATCGCCGTGTACGCGACGAGCGCGACGGCGGCCGTGCCCACTCCGACCCGGTCCCCCAGACCACGGGTGGCGTACGCGTAGAACGCCCCGGCCTGCGGAACGTGGGGCGTCATGGTGACGAAGCCGACCGCGAACACCAGCAGGACCAGCGAGGCGAGGGCGAAGCCGACGGGGGCTCCGGCGCCGGGGCCGCCGGCGATGGCGAGCGGGACGTTGCCGCCGACCACCGTGAGGGGCGCGGCGGCGGCGATCACCATGAAGACGATGGCGCCGGTGCCGAGCCGCCCCGAGAGATTCGTCCGGGTCGGTTGCGCGGTGGGTTCGTGCACATCGGGGTCGGTCAGCATGACGGGTCCTTGGTGGCGCGGGCGGACGGGGTGAAGAGGTCCGGCCGGAGGTCGGCCAGATACGGATTGGTCTTGCGCGCTTTCCGGACCGTGTGCGGTTCCACGGTGGCGAAGAGCAGCCGGTTGCCGTGTTCGACGCTGTCCAGCACGGTCGCCGACGGGCTCACGATGGAGCTGCGGCCGACGTAGCGCAGTGAACCCTCGTCGCCGTCATGGTTGACGTAGGCGATGTAGATCTGGTTTTCCCAGGCGCGCACCCTCAGCAGGTGCTCGGCGACGAACTCGTACGGTTGCATCTGGGCGGTCGGGACCGCGATGAGGTCCGCGCCGGCGAGGGCGGCAGCCCGTACGTTCTCGGGGAACTCCACGTCGTAGCAGATCAGCATGGCGATCCGGACGCCCGCGTAGTCGATGACGGGAGCGGTCCGGTCGCCCGGTGTGAAGTACTTCCGGTCGAGGTCGCCGAAGAGATGGGTCTTGCGGTGGCGGCCGAGGATCGCTCCGGCCGGGTCGATGAAGAAGGCGCTGTTGTAGTAGGCGCCGTCGTCGTGCTCGGGGGCTCCGAGGACGAGCGCGATGCCGTGGGCGGCGGCGATCTCCCGGGCCGGGGAGAGCAGATCGGTGCGGGCCAGGTCCCGGACGGCGTCGCCGATGTCATAACCGGTGATGAACAGCTCGGTGGTGATCAGGAGTTCGGCGCCTTCGGCACGGGCCCGGCGGCATGCCGCGTCCAGTTCGCGGAGGTTGGCGTCGACGTCGCCGGGCGTGCCCGCCGTCTGCAGTCCGGAGATCTTCATCAGTGCCTTCGACAGTTCGACAGTGGGCGTCCAGGGGTGAATGCGAGCCATGAAAACATGCTCACTTTGATCAGGTAAACCCCCGGAGGTCACGGTTCCGCAAAGCGGTGGCCCCCGTGCCAGGACCGTGGGGAGGCCGCGGGGCGGGATGCCTACGCTGAGGGAATGGCGACCCAGGAACCGTCCGGCGCACCGAGCGCCCTGACCAGCAGCGCGCTCGCCGCGATCCGCCGCACCAGCGCCGTCGACACCGTGCGGGCCCGGATCTCGCTGGCGGTGGACCTGGGCCTGCTGGCGCCCGGCGAGCGGCTGCCCAATGTCCAGGCCACGGCGGCGGCGCTCGGAGTCGGCGAGATCACCGTCCGCCGGGCCCTCGGCACCCTGGAGCGCGAGGGCGTCGTCCAGCGGCGCCCGGGGCGTACGGGCGGCACCTTCATCGCGGAGCGGCCGCGCCGCCGCACCGTGGCGCAGGTGGCCGCGTACCGCGAGGACAGCGAACGGGTGCACCGGCTGATCGACGAGCGCATCGTGCTGGAGACCGGTTTCGCCCATCTGACCGCCGAGCGACTCGATCAGCCGGGGCTCGACCGGCTCGACGAGTGCGTCCGGGAGATGGACGCGGCCGAGAGCTGGGCCGAGTTCCACGCCAGCGACAAGCGGTTCCACCTGGCCCTCGCCGAGGGCGCCGGACTGCCCTCAGCGCTGGGGCTGTACGAGCGGATCACCGGAGAGCTGTACGCGTACTTCCTGCCGTATCCGCTGGACTACCTCCGCGGCAGCAACGAGCAGCACAAGGCGATCCGGGCGGCGCTCGCCGCACGGGACGCCACCTCGGCGGCCGCCCTCCTCCGGGACCATGTGGCGGAGTTGCACCACTCGATGTACGTCGGCCTCGCGGACACCGCCGAGCGGGGCGAGGACGGCTGACCCGAGGTCATCCGCGGCTGTGGCCAACTCCACAGATCGCATGGTGAGACCGGGGTCCAATTCTTGAAACCCGGACCATATCCTGGAGTGCATGTCCGCACCCGCCCGTCTGCTCTGTCTCGCGCTGTTCGCGAGTTCGGCGTGGTGCGTCGACGACGGCCTCTGTCGCCGCTGAGCCGGAACCAGCCGGTTTCCCCCACCGCGCGCCGCCTTGGCGCCGCGCCGTCCGGCCGGGCCCTCCCGCCCAGCGTCATCCCCCTCCCGCCCAGCTCCGGAGTCCGCACGTGACCACCGCTCCGCCCGCCGATGCGGCGAAGACCGCCGCACTGCTGTCCCCCTCCCCCACCTCCGTGCCGCGGCCGGAGGCGCCCGCCGCGCCGCCGGTGCGGCCGGTGCCGCTCACCGTGTCCGGGCTGCTCGCCGCGGCGCTGACCGCGTACGTATGGTCCGCCCACGGGGCCAAGCCCGGCGTCCTGCTGCTGCTCGGCCTCGCCCTGGGCGTCGCCCTCTTCCACTCCCGCTTCGGCTTCACCTCCGCGTGGCGGCAGTTGGTGGCCGTCGGCAACGGCACCGGGCTGCGCGCCCACACCCTGCTACTCTCCACCACGGCCACGCTGTTCGCCCTGCTCATCGGCACGAAGACCGGGCTGTTCGGATCCGTGCCGGCACCTTCGGCCGGGCCGCTGGGGTTCGGGCTGCTGATCGGCTCGTTCCTCTTCGCCGTCGGCATGCAACTCGGTGGCGCCTGCGCCTCCGGCACCCTCTTCGCGGTCGGCTCGGGGCAGACGTCGATCGTGCTCACGCTCGGCGGCTTCATCGGCGGCGCCACCCTCGCCGCCTGGCAGTTCGACCTGTGGAAGGACCTGCCCTCGCTGGAGCCGGTCGTCATGGCGGACCACATCGGCTGGTTCGGCTCGTGGGCGGTGACCATCCTCGTGCTCGCCGCCATCGTCCTGGTCAGCCGTCGCGTCCAGGCCCGCCGCAACCCGCCGCCGATCGGTCCGGTGCCCTCCGCGCGCGGTGCCGCCGCCCGTGTGCTGCGCGGCTCCTGGCCACTGGCGGTCGGCGCGCTGGCGCTGGCCGTACTGGGCGCCGGTGTGCTGCTGGTCTCCGGTGGCGCGTGGGGCGTCACCAGTGCCTTCAGCCTGTGGGGCTCGGAGCTGGTACGCGCGCTCGGCGGCCATCCGGAGAGCTGGAGCTGGTGGCAGCAGCCCGGGAACAAGGAGATGCCCGCGGGGCCCGTGCTCGCCGACAAGACCAGCCTCACCGACATCGGCATCATGATCGGCGCGGCGGTCGCCGCGGCGCTCGGCGGCACCTGGACCCTGCACCGCGGGGTGCCGTGGCGTACGGCGACCGCGGCGGTGCTCGGCGGGGTGCTGATGGGCATCGGCGCCCGGCTCGCGGGCGGCTGCAACATCGGCGCCTACCTCGCGGGCATCGCCTCCGGCAGCCTGCACGGCTGGGTCTGGGGTGCCTTCGCCCTCCTCGGCACCTGGGCCGGGCTGAAGCTGCGGCCGTTCTTCGGGCTCGGGAACCCGAAGCCGGGCGACGGCGTCTGCTGAGGGCGGTCGGCCCGCCGGCGGGGGGGGGGGGGCCGCGCCCCGGGGCCGGG
>NZ_JBHYVB010000391.1:0-4916 GCF_042750115.1 Streptomyces sp. NPDC059455 | reverse complement strand
GGGGCCTGTACCCCTGCGGCGGGCTGCTTTACACTCCCCGCCACGACCGCCACCTGGGGCTCCGCCCCAGACCCCGCTCCTCAAACGCCGGAGGGGCTGGAAGGCGGGGCTCCGCCCCAGACCCCGGGATCCAGGGGCGAAGCCCTTGCCGCGCGGTGGAGCCGCAAATCGATGCCGCGGGAAGGGGCGGGAAGGGGGCTGGGGGGCGTTCTGGGCGCCTCCGGGGTCCTCAGACGACCGGCTTGCCGCTGAGCTCGACCCCGGCCGCCCGCAGCTCCCCCAGGGCGCGCTCGGTCGTGCCCGGGGAGACGCCCGCGGTCAGGTCCAGCAGGACATGCGCCGCGAACCCCTCGCGGCGCGCGTCCAGCGCCGTGGCCCGCACGCAGTGGTCGGTGGCGATGCCCACCACGTCCACCTCGGTCACCTCCCGCTCGCGCAGCCACTGGGCGAGCGGGGTGCCGTGCTCGTCGGCGCCCTCGAAGCCGCTGTACGCGCCCGTGTAAGCGCCCTTGTCGAAGACCGCGTCGATCGCGCCGGAGGCGACGGCGGGCGCGAAGTTCGGGTGGAATCCGACGCCCTCGGTGCCCGCGACGCAGTGCACCGGCCAGGTGTGCTCATAGTCCGGATTGTCCGAGAAGTGATCGCCCGGATCGATGTGGTGATCACGGGTGGCGACGACATGCCGGTAACCGGGCGTAGCCTCCCCGATCAGATCGGTGATCGCGGCGGCGACGTCCGCGCCCCCCGTCACCGCGAGGCTTCCGCCCTCGCAGAAGTCGTTCTGGACGTCGACGACGATCAGTGCCCGGTGCATGTCACCGAGGGTAGACACTCCGCGGCGATTACGGCAGTGGGCGTGCCCCGCGTTCCCGCTCATGACCCGCCCGCCTCAGGCCCGCGCGTACTCGGTGGGCAGGACCGGCTCCCCGCGCGAGAGCTGGGTCGCCGACAGCGGCAGCCCGGCCCGGGCCGCGATATGCCGGTCCCGCGCCGCGTCCAGCGGCTCGCGGGCCACGATCTCGCCCCCGCGCACCAGCTCCACCAGCAGTTGATGGCCCGCCAGCTCCTCGGGGACCGCACCGGTGCCGATCACCTCGGCCTCGGCCACACCGTGCTCGTCCACCCGCCGCGCGGCCCATTTGCGGCCGCCCACCGAGGTCTTGGCGCCCATGGACTTCTTGGCCACCGGCAGCAGCGGCGCGTCCGCGTCGTCCGAGACCGCCCGCGCCACCAGCTTGTAGACCATCGAGCTGGTGGGGTGGCCGCTGCCGGTGACCAGCTGGGTGCCGACCCCGTACGCGTCCACGGGGGCGGCCGCCAGCGAGGCGATCGCGTACTCGTCGAGGTCGCTGGTCACCACGATCTTGGTGTTCTTGGCGCCCAGCTCGTCCAGCTGCTGGCGCACCCGGTGGGCGAGCAGCAGCAGATCGCCGGAGTCGATCCTTACGGCGCCCAGGTCCTTGCCGGCCACCTCCACGGCGGCGCGCACCGCCTCGGCGACGTCATAGGTGTCCACGAGCAGGGTGGTGTCGCTGCCGTGCGCCTGGACCTGCGCCGTGAAGGCGTCCCGCTCGCTGTCGTGCAGCAGGGTGAAGGCGTGGGCGCTGGTGCCGACGGTGGGGATGTTGTAGCGGAATCCGGCCGCGAGGTCGGAGGTGGTGGTGAAGCCGCCGACGTAGGCGGCGCGGGCGGCGGCCACGGCGGCCAGCTCATGGGTGCGGCGGGCGCCCATCTCGATGAGCGGCCGGTCACCGGCGGCGGTGGACATCCGGGACGCGGCGGCGGCCACCGCGGAGTCGTGGTTGAGGATGGAGAGGATGACCGTCTCCAGCAGCACCGCCTCGGCGAAGGTGCCCTCCACCCGGATGATCGGCGAGCCGGGGAAGTAGACCTCGCCCTCGGGGTAGCCCCAGATGTCGCCGCGGAAGCGGTAGTCGGCGAGCCAGGAGAGCGTGGGCTCGTCCACGATCCGCTGCTGGGCGAGGAAGTCCAGCACGCCGGCGTCGAAGCGGAAGTTCTCGACGGCGTCCAGCACCCGCCCGGTGCCCGCCACGACGCCGTAGCGCCGGCCCTCGGGGAGGCGCCTGGTGAAGGCCTCGAAGACCGAGCGGCGGTCGGCGGTGCCCGCCCGCAGCGCGGCCTGCAGCATGGTGAGTTCGTACCGGTCGGTGAAGAGCGCGGTCGACGGCACGTCCACCGGCAGTCCCAAGTCCGCAGTGTCCATGGTTGACGATGCTACCTCCCGTACTCGTCAGAGTGACGAGATCTGGGTGCCGGTTTAGGCGACGGCCCGTGCCGGGTGGCAGCATGGGACGTGTGAGTGTCGCGCCCGTGGAGATCGAACGTCCTGAATCCCGTGAAGCACCCTCGTCGGTGCCGGAACCCGACGTTCCCTGGGTGACGGTGGTCCATAACGACCCCGTCAATCTCATGAGCTATGTGACCTACGTCTTTCAGAGCTACTTCGGCTACTCCAAGGACAAGGCCAACCGTCTGATGCTCGACGTCCACCACAAAGGCCGCGCGATCGTCTCGAGCGGCACCCGCGAGGAGATGGAGCGCGACGTGCAGGCGATGCACGGCTACGGCCTGTGGGCGACCCTCCAGCAGGAGCGCTGATGTCGGGACGTTTCGAGCCGTTGCCGGGTGGTGGCGCCGCCATCGCCCTGGACGAGGTGGAGATCTCCATCCTGCGCAGCCTGGCCATGCAGCTCGCCGAGCTGATCGGCCCGGGTGACCAGCCCGCCGAGGGCGACGACCCGCTGGCCGCGCTCTTCGCGGACGGCCCGAGCAAGCCGCCGGAGGATCCGGCGCTCGCCCGGCTCTTCCCGGACGCCTACTCCCCGCCGGACCAGGATCTCGGGGCGCGGGAGGAGAAGGCGGCGCGCGAGGCGTCCGCGGAGTTCCGCCGCTTCACCGAGAACGACCTGCGGGCGCGCAAGCGCGACGACGCCCTGACGGTGGTGCGCGACCTGGACGCGCTGGGCCCCGGCTCCTCGGGTGGGGCCCCGGCGGTGCTGGAGCTGGCGCCGGAGCGGTCCCGGTGCTGGCTGGGCGCGCTCAACGACCTGCGGCTGGCCATCGGGACCCGGCTGGAGGTCACCGACGAGGACGACGGCGGTGAGCTGCTGGGGCTGCCGGACTCCGATCCGCGCAAGCCGATGGTGATGGCGTACTTCTGGCTCGGCGGGCTCCAGGAGACCCTGATCGAGACGCTCATGCCGGAATGATTCCCTCCGGCAATTACTGAGTGTTCGTTTAGAGGATGCTCAACTCCGGATAACGATCGCATCACCGCGGTCGTTATCTTTGTTGTGCGGCGTAACTTTTGTCCGCTTCTTCCTGTGGTGTGCACCACACGCGACCCAGTCGATCAGTGTGGCGGGCGTGATAAATCTTCACGATCGCAGCCAGCCGCCACAGGGAGAAAGGCGCAGCAATATGACCTCAGCGGCTCCTGAAGAGGGCTATGAGCGCGGCCTTGGCAGTCGCCAGGTCCAGATGATCGCTATCGGCGGCGCCATCGGCGTCGGCCTGTTCATGGGTGCCGGGGCGAACATCGCCAAGGCCGGCCCGAGCATCATCCTGATGTACGCCCTCGCGGGCGTCGTCATCTTCTTCATCATGAGAGCGCTCGGTGAGCTGCTCCTGTACCGCCCGGTCTCCGGGTCCTTCGCGGAGTACGCCCGAGAGTTCCTCGGCCCGTTCTTCGGCTTCGTCACGGGGTGGACGTACTGGCTGATGTGGGTGGTGACCGGCATGGCCGAGCTCACGGCCGCCGCCATCTACATCAACTACTGGTACCCCTCGATCCCGCAGTGGGTCAGCGCCCTGGTCTTCCTGGTGGTGCTGTTCGGCGTCAACCTGATCTCGGTGAAGATCTTCGGTGAGGTCGAGTTCTGGTTCTCGATGGTCAAGGTCACCGCGATCATCGGCATGATCGTCATCGGCCTGGGCGTGCTCACCCTCGGCTTCTCCGACGCCGGTGACACCGCGGCCGCCTCCAACCTCTGGTCGCACGGCGGGTTCTTCCCCAACGGCATCGGCGACAGCCTGATGACCCTCCAGGGCGTGATGTTCGCCTACCTCGCCGTCGAGCTGGTCGGCGTCACCGCGGGCGAGTCCGAGGACCCCGAGAAGACCCTGCCCAAGGCGATCAACACCCTGCCCTGGCGCATCATCATCTTCTACGTCGGCGCCCTGGTGGTGCTGCTCGCCGTCGTCAAGTGGACCGAGTTCTCGGCCGGCGAGAGCCCCTTCGTGCACGCCTTCTCCAAGATCGGCATCCCGTTCGCGGCCGGCATCGTCAACTTCGTGGTGCTCACCGCGGCGCTGTCCTCCTGCAACTCCGGGATGTACTCCACCGGCCGGATGCTGCGCGGCCTGGCCGCCAACAGCGAGGCCCCGAAGGCCTTCGGCATGCTCAACGCCCGTAAGACCCCGGCCATCGGCATCACCGTCTCGGCGTTGCTGATGGGCATCGGCGTGATCCTCAACTACATGGTCCCCGAGAAGGCCTTCGAGTACGTCACCTCGGTGGCCACGGCCGCGGGCATCTGGGCCTGGGCGATGATCCTCGTCAGCCATATCAAGTACCGCAAGGCCGTGACCTCCGGCCGGCTGCCGGCCTCGTCCTTCCCGGCCCCGGGCGGCGCCGTCTTCAGCTGGGTGGCGCTGATCTTCTTGATCATCGTGACCGGCCTGATCGCGTACGACAAGGATGCCCGGGTCTGTCTGTATGTGGGCGCCGGCTGGGCCGTGCTGCTGGTGATCGGCTGGTTCGTGCTGAAGTCGCGCGAGGGTGGCCAGCCGGGTGCCCCGGCGGAGGCGGAGCCGGAGTACGCGCGCAAGTAAATCCGTATCGCCTTTCGGGGGCTATATCTCAGCAGTCGGGGGGACAAAAACAACCCCACACA